>CAMDDY010000450.1 GCA_945893125.1 Bordetella parapertussis | reverse complement strand
GTTCATTTATCTGGTGCTGGCCGCGCAGTTCGAAAGTTTTGTGTCGCCATTTATCATCATGCTGACGGTGCCGCTGGCGATGACGGGTGCGCTCGCGGCGTTGCTGTTGCTCGCGCATGTGTATGGCGCCGGCGGCACGCTCAACGTCTACAGCAAGGTGGGCCTCATCATGCTGGTGGGGTTGATCACCAAGCATGGCATTCTGATTGTTGAGTTTGCCAATCAGTTGATGGCGCGGGGCCGCGACAAATATGAAGCAGTGACCGAGGCCGCCGCGCTGCGGCTGCGGCCGATTTTGATGACCACCGGCGCGATGGTGCTGGGCGCGGCGCCGCTGGCGATCGCCACGGGTGCGGGCGCCGAGGCGCGCCGCCCGATAGGCTGGGTCATTGTTGGCGGGCTGGTGTTTGGTACCCTACTCACCTTGTATGTGATTCCGGTGGCCTACACCCTGTTTATCGGCCTGCGCCGCCGCGCGCGCGATCAAGACGGCGTCGGCGACATTGTGCCGGAACGTACGTAACATCATGTTTATAAAAGATAATTTAACAAAAATTCTAGCGAGGTAAACCATGTCTGGAGCAGGCCACATTGATCCGTCGAACCGAAAAGTTGCGTTACTGATTGCGGTGCTCGCCGCGTTTCTGGCGTTATCGGAAACGCTGGGCAAGAGCGCGCAGACCGAGGCGCTGTCGCGCAACATCGAGGCGTCAAACCTGTGGGCGTTTTTTCAGGCGAAAACCATACGGCTCACCACGCTGCGCACGGCGGCCGAGTCATTGGAAGTCGATGCGGCGCTGGCCGCCACGCCGGAGGCCAGGGCCATTATCGACAAACGCGTCGCGAGCTGGAAAAAAACCGCCGAGCGTTACGACAGCGAACCCGACACGCAGGAAGGCCGCAAGGAACTCGCGGCGCGCGCCAAGGATGCCGAGAAGAAGCGTGATCGCGCATTGGCGGGCTACCATCAGTACGAAGTCGCGTCAGGCGCCTTGCAGATTGCCATTGTGCTGGCATCCGCCAACGTGATTACCGGCGCGGTGTTTCTGCTGTGGGGCGCGCTGGGCTTGGGCGGATTGGGGATCGTATTCGCGATGATCGGCTTGCTGGCGCCGACGGCGGTGCATTTATTTTAGCGGCGCTTTTTTCGTGGCGCGGGCAATCGCGCGGAATAAATCGGTGGGCACGATGGGCGTGGTGAGATAGGCGTTCATGCCGATGTCGAGGCAGATCTGCATGTCCGTTGCCAACGCGTTGGCTGTCAGTGCAATGATCGGCAGATCCGCGGCGAAAAATTTTTCACGAATGATGGTCGTCGCTTCCTTGCCGTCCATCACCGGCATATCAAGGTCCATTAACACGGCATCAAATTTTTTGCCGTCGCGCACAATCGCATCCACCGCTTCCTGACCGTTGTTGGCGATCGCAACCCTGACGCCCTGGCGTTCAAGTAAGGTGCCCGCGACCACCTGATTCAGCTTGTTGTCCTCGACCAGCAGCACATTCAGGCCCGTGAGATCGGTGGACTTCTTGCCGTCGTCGCCTGTGTTCTTCGCTGCGCCGGACGATTCTTTGTCGGTCGGCAGCGCGAACGGCACTTCCACCCAAAAGCGGCTGCCCTTGCCGGGTTCGTTGTCCACGCCGATTTGCCCGCCCATGCCGGTGGCCAGATGCTGGCAAATGGCGATGCCCAGGCCGGTCGTGTTGGCGGTGGGCGCGGCGGTGGGGCCGCGCGGCGCCGGGATCAACAGCGCGGCTTGTTGGTCTTCGGTCAGCCCGGCGCCGGTGTCGATGACGGTGATTTTCGCGGTGATACGGTCAGTGCCGCGCGTGATGGCGCGCACATCCAGCGTGACCGATCCCTGGTTGGTGTACTTGATGGCGTTGCTGACAAAATTGTGCATGATCTGCGCGATGCGCACCGGGTCGCCGATGACGCGCATGGGGAATCCCGGATCGACCAGCACCTGAAACGCGAGGCCTTTTTCCAGTGCCATGGTGCTGAAGATGCCCTGCACGTTTTCGGTGATGTCGCGCATGCGGAACGCTGTTTTTTCGAGCATCAGGTGCCCTGACTCGATTTTTGAAAAATCGAGCACGCTGCTCACGGTGCCCATCAGCGAGTGGGCCGCCGTTAAAATTTTGACCAGGTAATTCAGCGTCGATACCGGCGGCTGCTCGCTCATGGCGATGTTGGCAAGACCAACGATGCTGTGCAGCGGCGTGCGAACTTCATGGCTGATGTTGGCGAGAAAAGCGCTCTTTGCCTGCGTGGCGGCTTCCGCCGCCTCTTTGGTGCGCGTGAGTTCTTCGCGTGTTTTTTGATACGCATCGGCTTCGGCGGTGAGCGCGGCATTGGCTTCAATGATGCGTGCGATTTCCTCGCGCGCCTGCTGCATGCCGAGATCGTTGTGGAACGCGAGCTCGAACGCGCTGCCGAGCAGCGCGCCGTGGCGCTGCGCCACGATCAAGAGCAGGCCCATGACGGCGAGCAGGGCCACCGCGATCAGCGGCGCCGCCGGGCCGCCGGCGATCAACAGCAAAAGTGCTACGGGTGCTACCGCCAGCGTGCAGAACAGGGCATAGACGGACCAAAGGGCCGCCAGCGCGGGCATGGCTGCGGCGCAGATGCCGGTCAACACGAGCGCGGCGGCGATGTGCAGGGTTTGGCTGCCCGAGAGCAAGCACAACACGCCCGCGCCGCCCCATGCCGCGCCATACAACGCTGAAGCGGCCAGTGCGCGCCGACGCCACGTGCTGACGTTATCCGCGCTGGGTTCCGCGCGGCGAAAGGCGGCGAGCAGTGCGCCCCATAGCGCCGCTGCCGCCAATATCACGACAAACCATCCTGCCGCCCACGCCGGGCCGGGCTTTGCCCACGCCAGCGCGGCAATCACAGCGGCGCCCGCCACAGTGGCGACCAGACCCGTCAGGTCAAAACGCAGAACGGTATAAACGCGTTCGGCGAAGACGAGCGTCGCCAGATCAGGTGCGCGTGCGGTGGTGGTTGATGCGGCCATGGCACCTATAGTAACAATAGTCCGGCAGGCCGATCAAAATTTACGCTGTTTACACGTCCAACGGACTCGCCACGCCGGCTGAACTGTGTTTTGCAATTTCGCGCGCCGGCACGGCCCCGCTGATGCTGCGCCCGGTGGGCGACCAGGTGCAAATGGCGGCGCCCGGCGCCCAGATGGTTTTGTATTCGCCGGGCACAAAAAACTCCACGAAGGCCATTTCCGCATCGTTCCCGGCGCGCAGGTAATGACGCTCGCGGTCGGCGTAGTAAATCAGATCGCCCTTGCGCAGCGGAATCGGCGACTCATTCGCATAGGCGGTGCCTTTGCCTTTCAACACATACATGAAGTGTTCCGCGCCTTCATGATGGTGGTTCGATGCTTCGGTGCCCGGCGGATAAATAATCATCTCGCCCTTGACCGCCTTGGTCGCGAACAGTTTGGGCGTCACCACGTAAATGCGCTTGCGCGCATCGTGCTCGGAGTCGAGCATGGGCTCGCGTGTCCAGTCGACAATTTTGAACGCGGGCGGTGATGGGGTGAACGCGGCATCAAAGCGCGCGGCATCCGGCACGGTGGCGTAGAGCAGCGTGACGGCCGACTGACCGGCGGTCGCCGCCAGCGTGCCGCTGAAACCCGGCGGCAAAAAAACAATGTGCGCGTGGGTGAGAGCGTCCTTCGTGTCGCCGTGGGTTAGCACTGCCGTGCCTTCGAGTATCTGCATCCACGCCAGATCGCCCGCGCCGATGTTGAGCGCGTGCGTGCCGCCGGCTTCGACGGTGAGGCGATCGAGCAATACCTTGCCGTCCTGCGTGTGTGCCGCGGTGAGCAGCGGCTGACGTTTGACTTTTGCTGCGATGGATACGGCGGCGACGCTACTTTCGTTAATGGTGATAGCCACGATGATTCCTCCGGGTTGGCGCCACTGTAGCGGCGCGGCGCGCGCCATGCAATACTTGTGAAATCCGGCGGGCACCCCGATATTAATGCAGTGAGTATTTATTTTTAAAGCCATTTTTTAACTTATTTTGAACGCCCCTGTGAATATCGCTGCGCATGAAACTCCCATGCAGGTGACCCGCATTGTTCCCGCCATCGGCGCCGCGGTGGAAGGGGTTGATCTCGCGTGCGTGAGCGATGCGCGGTTTGCACGGATACACGAAGCTTTGCTGGCGCATCACGTGATATTTTTTCGCGGCCAGCAACTCAGCAAAGAAAACCTCGTCACTTTCGCGCGGCGCTGGGGTGAGCCGCAAGCGGCCAATGAATCGTCATTCGGCAAACTCGACGGCTTTGCGGAAATCGACGTGCTCGATTACGACGCCACGCACCCGCCGTACGTGACCCAGGAAATGTGGCACACCGATTTCACCGGACGCGAACAGCCGACCATGGGATCGGTGTTGTATGCGCTGGAAGTGCCCGAGTCGGGCGGCGATACGATTTGGGTGAGTCTTGCCGCGG
>CAMDDY010000449.1 GCA_945893125.1 Bordetella parapertussis | reverse complement strand
ATCGCAATCTGATACCGTTCGTCTTGGGTGAGGTGTGTGTAGTTCATTCTTGGCAACTTTAACTTGGTGGTCGAGGGGCTCGGATGCTATCGCACCTCGCCCACCCAACCTATTAATCAGAGTTGCACTTCGAATTTGAACTCGCGGCTTGCGTTTACAGCGTCAGCAGTATTTTCCCGGTGTGTCCGGCCGATTCCATCAGGGCGTGCGACTCTGCCGCCTGGGCCAGCGGCAGGATGCGTCCGGTGACAATGCGAATTTTTCCAGCCTCGATCAACGGCCACACTTGGGCTTCCAGTTCCCGCGCGACGCGGGTTTTGAAACCAACTGGCCGGGTGCGCAGGGTGGAACCGGTGTAAGTCAGGCGTTTGAGCATGATGGGCATCAGGTTGATTTCCACCTTGGAGCCGGCGGCGAAGGCCAATTGAATGATGCGCGCGTCGGGCGATGCCGCCTTGATATTTTTTTCGATATTCGGCCCGCCCACGATGTCGAGAATCACATTCGCGCCGCCTTCGGTGCGCACCACCTCCACGAAGTCTTCCTGCTTGTAGTCGATCACGCGATCGGCGCCCAGATCGCGGCACAGTTGGCAGCGTGTATCGGGACTGTCGGTGGCAATCACTTTTGCGCCGAAGGCTTTGCCGAGCTGGATGCAGGTGGTGCCGATGCCGCCCGCGCCGCCGTGTACCAGAAAGGTTTCACTGGCCTTGAGTTGCGCGCCGATGAAGACATTGCTCCATACCGTGAAGTAGGTTTCGGGCAATCCCGCGGCATCCACCAGCGACACGCCTTTGGGTATCGGCAGACAGTGGTTGGCATCGATCACGCAATACTCCGCGTAACCGCCGCCATTGGTTAGGCCGCAGAGCAGGTCGCCGATTTTCCAGCGCGAAACGTCAGCGCCGAGCGCTACGACTTCGCCGGAAATTTCAAGTCCCAGCAAATCGGATGCACCGGCAGGCGCGGGGTAGAGTCCTTTGCGTTGCATCATGTCCGGGCCGTTCACGCCGGTGGCGGCGACTTTCACCAGCACTTCGCCGGCCGTCGGCACCGGTAACGCACGCACTGCGGGCGTAAGCACGTCCGGCGCGCCGGGCTTGCTTATTTCAATGACTTTCATGGTCGCGGGCAGACTACTCATGGTTTCTTCTTTCAGGAATTGAATGACTCGCGCACACAGCGCATCGTCTGGAAATTCAGAATGCTTATGTTAGCATGCCGTCGCGTTATGCCTCATTCGACACAGCCTTCAAATTTCGCCTCATGACCGCCCGCATCGGCCTGTTGATCCCGTCATCGAATACGTCGGTGGAACCCGAGTTTTACCGCGCGTTGCCGGCGGAAGTCACGCTGCACACCGCGCGTCTGTATCTGTCGCATATCAGCGAAGCCACCATTGCAGCGATGCTGGCCGAAATGGAATCACAAGGCAAACATCGGCAAACCGGTGATTTCCACCACGGCGGCTGCGTTGTGGTCGGTGCTGCGCATAGTGCGTTGGCGGTGCAAGGGCAATTGCTGAATAACTTGTGAGAAACAACCGTGACGGAACATGATTTCGATTTGATCAGCGTCGGTGGCGGTTATGCGGGACTCGCCGCCGCCAGCCGCGCGGCGCAACTCGGATTGAAAGCGGCGGTGCTCGAACGCGGCGGTGACGCGCTATACGCCTGTAACTCGCGCTTTGCGGGTGGTGTGATGCACGTGTCGTACCACGATCCGAAAAGTCCGAGTGACGTATTGACCGCCGCCATCAACGAGATCTGCGCCGGCCACGCCGATGCCGAACTGGTGAACGCGATTGCCATGCACGCCGGTCGCGCGGTCGAGTGGCTGCGTGATGAAGGGGCAAAGTTCGCGCGCGCCGGCAACGTCAGTTGGCGGCAATGGATACTCGCACCGCCGCGGCCCGCAGTGACGCAAATGGATTGGAAAGGACGCGGCGCGGATGTGGCCTTGCGCACGCTTGAGAAGAATCTCGGCGAGCGCGGCGGCGCGTTGGTTCGGAATACGCTAGTAGTTGATTTAATTATGGAAAATGGGCGTTGCGTCGGCGTGTGCGCCAAACAAGGGGACGCCGATGTTACGTTTCGCGCACGCGCCGTGGTGCTCGCCGATGGCGGGTTTCAGGGCAATGCCGATATGGCGAGGCAATATCTCACGCCCGCGCCGCAACGCGTCAAGCAGCGCGGCGCGGGCACCGGCCTGGGCGACGGCATACGCATGGCGCAAGCGGCGGGCGCGGACATCAGCACGCTGGATGCGTTTTATGGCCACGTGTTGTCACGCGACGCCATGCATAACGAGCGCGTGTGGCCGTATCCGCAACTCGATGAACTCGCGGCGGCGGGTTTGCTGGTCAATCAACAGGGGCAGCGCATCGGCGACGAAGGCATGGGCGGCGTGTATCTCGCTAACATCATCGCGCGGCAGCCCGACCCGCTGGCAACCACGGTGATTTTCGATGACACCATCTGGCAGGGGCCGGGACGCGCTGCGGCAATACCGCCGAATCCGACTTTGCTGTCGGCAGGCGGCACCTTGCATAAGGCCGACACCATCGCCGCCCTCGCGGCGAAACTGGAAATCGATGCACGCGGCCTTGAAGCCACCGTACATCAATACAACGCGGCGCTGGCGGCATCCACATTAGACACGCTGCAACCGCCACGCTCCGCGCGCCGCCGCAAACCGTTTGCGATTGTGCAGCCGCCGTTTTATGGCGCGCCCGCATGTTGCGGGCTGACCTACTCGATGGGCGGTGTGCGTATCAACGGCAACGCCGAAGTGTTGCGCGCGGATCGCGGCACGATCCCCGGTTTGTATGCCGCGGGCGCGACCAGCGGCGGACTCGAAGGTGGACCGGCGGTAGGCTATGTCGGCGGTCTGATCAAGGCACTGACGTTTGGCTTGCTGGCGGCGGAGCAGGCGGCGCGCTCCCTTTCAACTTCACCTGAAAAGCACTGATGAAAAAATTTGATGTCGCTATGAAATCCCTCTTCCCACTTGCACTGGCCCTAACGCTGGCTTGCGCTGCCCCGGCAGTCGCACAAAATTACCCGACAAAAACCATACGCATTATCGTGCCGTTCACACCGGGCGGCGGCAACGACATCTCCGCGCGATTTATCGCGCATCAATTGACGGAGGCGTTTAAACAAACCGTCATCGTGGAAAACCGGCCCGGCGCGGGCAGCAATGTGGGCACCGACATGGTGGCCAAATCCGCTCCGGATGGTTACACGCTGATGGTGATCCACAACGCCATCGCCATCAATCAAACGCTGTATCCGAAACTGCCGTACGACGCGGTGCGCGATTTCGCGCAGGTCGCTCTGGTGGGCGTCACCACCAACACGCTGGTGGTGCATCCGGCGCTGCCGGTGAAAAACACCAAAGAACTGATCGCGCTGGCGAAATCCAAACCGGATGCACTGAACTACGCCAGCACCGGCGCGGGCGGCACCTCGCATCTGGCGATGGAATATTTCCGCCTCTCGACCGGAACCAAAATCGTGCATATCCCCTATAAAGGCACCGCGCCTGCGCTGACCGACATGGTGGCGGGGCAAACGCAGGTGATGATTTCCGCGTTGCCGGGTACGGTGCCGTTTATCAGCGCCAAGCGGCTAATTGCATTGGCCACGTCGGGCGCGAAACGCTCGGTGTTTTTGCCCAACCTGCCGACGCTTGCGGAAGCGGGCGTGAAGGACTACGAGTTCGACACCTGGTACGGCATGCACGCGCCAATTAAAGTGCCGCGCGACATCATCGTCAAACTTAACGGCGCCATCGTGAAGGCACTGGGGATTCCCGAAGTGAAACAACAACTCGCGAATCAGGGTATCGAAGCGGGCGGCGCCACGCCCGAGGCGTTCACCAGCTATGTGCGCGCGGAAATCGAGAAGATGGGGAAAATCATCAAGGCATCCGGCGCGCGGCCGGAGTAGGCGTTCATCAAGCGCAACTAAGTAGGCGGTTTCATTCTGTGTAATTCCCGCATAGTCGATTGTTTTAATTGAAAATTATTGCCATGCAATCATTCCAGTATTTTTGCGCAATTTTGAAGAGACCTCATTCGTGATGTGTGAAAAAGAGTGTTTAAAAACTCTATACCCGTGCAAAATGTGCCTGTGACTATGGAGAGAAAACATGCTTACTCGTCTTAGAGTAAAGGGGTTCAAGAACTTGGTCGATGTGGACGTTCGATTCGGCCCATTCACTTGCATCGCTGGGCCAAACGGCGCAGGAAAATCGAACCTGTTCGATGCAATTACGTTTCTAGGAGATTTGGCCTCAATGCCGATTCTGAAAGCTGCAAGTCGAGCTAGAGGTACCAATGGCCGAATCTCAGACTTCCATAGCCTTTTTTTCAAGGATTCCAAAGGCAACTTTGCCCCGATGCTTTTTATTGCCGAAATGATCGTTCCTAGCGAAGTCATCGACGATTTTGATCGTCGGGCCAAGCCCACAGCTACGT
>CAMDDY010000448.1 GCA_945893125.1 Bordetella parapertussis | reverse complement strand
ACAACAACCTTGCGCGCACACCAGATATGGATGCCGAGTTTGCAGAGCGCAACGCGGTGAATATCGAATGGATGCGGCAGGCGTTTCAGCACGCCAAACAGAGCAGCGCCAAGGGCATTATGATATTGACGCAGGCTAACCCGAATTTCGAGGCGACATGGCCGGCGCGCAGGAGAGGATCGCTGGGTATTGCCCCGCCGAATGCCAAGCGCCCAAGCGGATTTACTGAATTTGTGGCGGCGCTCACGCGTGAGGTGCAAGCGTACGACAAGCCGGTGGCGTTTGTGCATGGCGACACGCATTATTTTCGCGTGGACAAGCCGATCATCATCGACGACAAGAGCGGCGGCAATCGTGGTCGCGTGATCGAACATTTTACCCGCGCCGAACTTTTTGGCTATCCGGAAGCGCATTGGGTGCGCGCGACGATTGATCCGAATAGCCCGGCTGTATTCAGCTTTACGCCGGAGTTGGTGCGTGAGAATTATTCCGACCGCTGGAAGAAGTAAATCCGTGAAAAAAACCAGGAGAGTTTGAATGCCATTACTGGCAAGCAAGAAAGACCACATCCTCACGCTAACGCTGAGCCGTCCCGGCACCCGTAACGCGTGGGACGAGGACTACAACGAGGGCCTCATCCGCGAGCTGGACAAGGCTACCGATGACGACGATGTGCGCGTGGTGATTTTGACGGGTGATGAATCCGGCGGCGCGTTTTCAGCGGGGGCGAATCTCAAGAAAGAGAATGCGCATACCACCGGCGGCGCGAAAGCCTTTGTGAAAAAAATCCGCCGCCCGCGGCGCTTTGCCGCCAACTTCATCGGCGATTTTCCCAAGCCGGTGATCGCGTCGGTCAACGGCTACGCCATCGGCGTGGGCGCGATTGTCAGTCTAGCGTGCGATTTGATTGTGGCCTCGGATAAATCCGAATGGCGCTTGCCGCAGGTGGCGCTGGGGATTATTCCCAACTACGGCGGCGGCACGCGCGTGGCGCGCTACGCGGGCAAGGGCATGGGCATGAAGCTCGCGATGGGGTTTCCGTTGAAGGCGGAGGAGGCGTTTCAACATGGTATCGCGCAGTGGCTGGTGCCGCACGCGGAACTCGCGGCGAAAACGCAGGAGATCGCGGAGCACATCGCGGGTCTGCCGCCGCTGGCGGTGAGTCTGATGAAAGAATCGCTGATACGTGGTCTTGATATTCCGAACATCCAGGATTCATCACTCACCGATGCCTATCGGTTTCTGGTGCTGGAGTTGTCGAAGGACAAGGACGAAGCGCACAAGGCTTGGCGCGAGAAACGCAAGCCCAAGTTTACGGGCGAGTAGAATCGCGGGTTCGTAATATTCGTAAAACCCCACCCCCATCCCAACCTTCCCCCTGAAGGGGAAGGAGCCTCGTTCCCTCCCCTTCAGGGGGAGGGTTAGGCTGGGGGTGGGGTCACACCAACTCCATTCCAAACATCCCTCTGGAGCATCACCCATGGAAATCGAATCAACCCTTCGCGTCATCAACGAAAAAGATTACAAAGGTTCGCGCGGTGTGACCGATGGTCAAACCTACACGCGCTTGATCGGCTGGCCGGAAGTATTCATGACTGACCGCGTGCGTCTCGGGCGCGCAAGCTACAAGCCCGGCACTTATGAGCAACTGCACTGGCATCCGATAGAGGCCACGTATTACGTGATCTCGGGCCACGCCACGGTGCGCGATTTCAACGGTAAGGAATATGAAGTCGAAGCGGGTTCCATCATCTACGCGCCGGCGGGCATCGCGGGCGCGCACGAGTGGGAGGTTAAGGAGGCGCTGGAACTCATCGACATCCGCGCCTGCAACGAAACCAATCGCAAGATTCAGTACACCGTGGACAAGGCGACCAAGCGTTCCTACATCGACTTGGAAGACCTCAAATACCGTGACGCGATCAGCTTTACATCGCATTACTGATGGCGTGTTCATATGCTGGCGCCGCGCTTTCCACCCAGCGCGGTTCCCGCTATAGTCTCGCCTTCATCCGTGCGGGCTGTGTTGTCACGCCCCCTCATTGACTTATTCTGAATTATTCATAGGAAACAAATACTTATGTTCGACCTGACGCTGACCCCCGAGCAGCTTGAGATGCGCGACACGCTGCGCGATTTTGCCCAACGCGAAATGAAAGCGGCCGCGATACATCCGGATCGCCTGCAACCTTTTGAAAAGCCGGTGATGACCGACTTGCTCAACAAAGCCGCGCAACTGGGCATACGCACGCTGGCGTTGTCCGAAGATGCCGGCGGCGCAGGCGCGGATAACCTCACCACCTGCATCGTGCTCGAAGAACTCGCCGCGGGTGAAGTCGATGTGGCCACCATCCTCGGCGCCACGGCGGCGCTGGGCCGCACGCTGTTCGACACGCTGATGACGGCCGAGCAAAAAGCCAAATACGTGAAAGCGTTTGTCGAAGACGACAACTACCATCTCGCCTTTGCGGGCACGACGGCAGAGGCTGGCATCGGCTGGACGTACCATCGTGACGCGTACGACGAAGGCGTGGTGGCGCCGGGTGCGGTGAAGCAGGGTAACGAATGGGTGATCAATGGCCGCATCGAGGCCGTATCCAATGCGCCGCTGGCGAAACTGTTTGCCGTGCAGGTGCGCACCGACAGCAAAAAAACCGGCGTGAGCGGCCTGTCCACGTTTTTGATTCCGCGCGATACCGCCGGCTTCAAAGTGCAGGACACCATCAAAGCCTTCGGCGGCCCGAACAACTCCATGACGCGCTGGCATCATGGCACCGCTGCCGCGATTGAATTGAAAGACTGCAAAGTGCCCGCCGCCAATCTGCTGGGCAAAGAAGGCGCATGCCCGTTCGCGGACGGCAAATTGCTGGCGCGTAATGGCGTGGTGTCGGCGGCGATTGCGCTCGGTGTAGGCCGCGCGAGTTACGACGCCGCGGTGGATTACTCCAAAATGCGCCGCCAGGGCGGCCGCAACATCATGGAGCATCAGGCCATCGGCACCAAGATCGCCGATTGCACCATCAAGCTTGAACTGTCGCGCAATATGGTGTGGAAGGCCGCATGGGCGCTCGATCACCCCGAATCGATTGCCGACCGCAGCGTATCGGAATTGCCGCTGCACGTGATCGCACGCGTGGCGTCGGCCGAAGCCGTGCATGAAGTCACGCTACTCGCCGCCGAGTGCTTCGGCGCGATGGGCGTTATGCGCGATATGCCGCTGCAAAAATATGTCAACGATGGCTTCATCATTGCGCATTCGGAAGAAACCGACGGCGCGGCGAAGTTGCAGATCGCGGAATCGGTGGCGGGGTTTCAGCGCAAAGCGGCGTAAACAGCGAACTACAAATTAACATCGATATACAGGATACTTTTTATCCTGCTCATCCTGTAAATCGATGTAAAAACATAGAGGTTTAAATGGATTTTTCACTAAACGAAGAACAACGTCACTGGCAGTCCGAGGCGCGCAAATTTGCCGCCGAGGTATTGCGTCCCGCGTCGGTTGCGCGCGATCAGATCGAAGGCGGCTTTGAGCCGTGGGATTGGGACATCATGGAAGCCGGCTCCAAGCTCGGCTTTCGCACGCTGGCGGTGTCCAAGGACTGGGGCGGGCCGGGTGCTGATTTCGTGTCGCAGGCGATTGTGATGGCGGAGCTGGCCAAGGGCGACAGCGCCATGTCCAAGGCCTTCAGCCAGAACTGGAAATGGAGTCATCTGATGTCGATGGCCTGCACCGACGATCAGAAAAATCGCTTCCTCAAACCGTTTCTCGCCGATCATCGTTATGTGATGGGCCGCGGCATTACCGAGCCTAACGCGGGTTCGGATAACCGCATGCCGCCGGAAGATGATCCCAAGTCCGGTTACCGCGTGCGCGCAACGCAGGACGGCCGCGACTGGGTGTTGAACGGTGAAAAGTGTTTTATCGCCAACGGCAGCGTGGGCTCATTGTTTTTTGTCGACACGCGCAGCAATCCGGATGTAAACATCAAACTGGGCGGCACCTTGTTCATGGTGCCCAAGGGCACGCCGGGCTTTCGCATCGGCAAGGTATTCAACAAACGCGGCTGGCGGTTCTATCAGAACGCCGAGCTGATATTTGAAAATTGCCGCTTACCGCCGGAGAACATCGTCGGCGCGGTGGGCACCGGCTCGGTCAAGGCGGGCAAGGGCGACACCACTGGCGGCGATATTTTTGGCGATCTGGAACTGGCGGCCAACGCGCTGGGCGTGTGTGATGACGCGGTGGAAATGGCGATGGGCTACGCCCGCACCGCCAAACGCGCGGGTAAATACCTGATGGAGCATCAACTGGTGGCGCTGCGTGTCCACGAAATGCACATGCTCACCGAGGCGCTGCGCTCGTTTGTGCTGCGCACCGCCTGGCAGCACGACGCCGGCGAACATTCCGCCAACGCAGGCTTCGTGATGAATTATTCCACCGATATCATTCAGCGCGTCACGCGTCTCAACATGCAAGTGCAT
>CAMDDY010000447.1 GCA_945893125.1 Bordetella parapertussis | reverse complement strand
CAATCTGATACCGTTCGTCTTGGGTGAGGTGTGTGTAGTTCATTCTTGGCAACTTTAACTTGGTGGTCGAGGGGCTCGGATGCTATCGCACCTCGCCCACCCAACCTATTAATCAGAGTTGCACTTCGAATTTGAACTCGCGCCTTTTTTCGACACAGATTTCACAGATTTACACAGATTAAAACCCAAGAGCACCTTGGGATTAATCTGCGTTCATCTGTGTAAATCTGCGTCAAGGATTTTCCTTGACGTTGCTGTTACTTCTTATCTTCAACGCGGCCAACCACTTTCACCGCGGCGGCAAGACGCTTGGCGTCGGCGTCCCAGTACTTGGCGAACTCTGGTGCATCCATGTAGTTGACCGGTGAATTCACGCGCGCCATCGCGGTTTTGAAATCGGCGTCTTCCACTGCGCGGCGCACGGTGTCGCGCAGCACTTTGAGCACCGGCTCCGGCGTCGCGCGCGGCGCCATCACCCCCGACCAGATGTAGTACTCGATGTCCGCGCCCTGCTCCTTGAACGTCGGCACGTCGGGATAATTCGGATGACGCGCAGCACCCCAGCTCACGTGCGCACGTAGTTTTCCGGATTTGACGTGCGTGGTAATCGCCGCCGGGCCGCCGGAGGTCAACTCGACATGACCGCCCAACAATGTGGTCAGTGCCGGCCCGCCACCGGTGGTCGGCACGTGGCGCATCTTCAGCTTGTAGTGATGCAGAAACATCTCCATCGGCATGTGCAGCGCGCCGTAAATGCCCGATGACGAAAACGACATCTGCCCCTGCTTCGCGCGCGCCAACGCAAGTAGTTCCTTCAAATTCTTCACCGGCAATGACGGATGCGACACCAGTATCGTCGGATCCGCCGAGATCAACGCTATCGGCGCGAACTGATCAATGGCGTACGCCGGCTTGCGGTTAAACAATTCGTCAGCAGCCGGAATCACCGAAATGCTCGACAGCGCCATCAGCAGCGTATAGCCGTCGGGCTTGGCATTTGCGACAGCCGCATTGCCCACCGCGCCGCCCGCGCCGGGACGATTTACCAGCGCCATCGGTTGTTTGAGAATTTTCTCCATCGCCATCGCAGTCGGACGGCCGGTGATTTCGGCCACGCCACCCGGCGGGAATGGAACAATCAGCGTGATCGCGCGCGTGGGAAAGGCGTCCTGCCCATAGGCGCTGAATGCACTGGTCAGCAATGCTGCCACGGATAAGTACCGTAATGATGATATATTCATAAGCATATGTTTTTAAACAATAATTTAAATTCTACTGATCTGCCCGCGCACCCGATATCTTGACCACACGCGCCCACTTGGCAATATCCGCATGCAGATATTTTTCAAATTCACCGACGCTCATGGACATGGATACCGCACCCTGCTCACCCCAAGTCTTGCGCACGTCGGCGCGACTGGTGATTTTGGTGATTTCGCCGTTCAATCGATCCAGCACCGCGCGCGGCGTATTCGCGGGCGCCATCACGCCCAGCCAGATGGTCGATTCATACCCCGCCACGCCGGCTTCGGCAACCGTGGGTAAATCGGGGGTGACTGTGGAACGCTGCACACCGGTAGTGGCCAGCGCACGCACGCGGCCCGCCTTCGCCAACTGCGCCATGGTGGTAATCGCATCCAGCATCAACTCCACCTGCCCGCTCATCACGCTGGTGCGCGCCTCGGAACTGCCTTTGTGCGGGATATGCACGATATCCACGCCGCCCATCGCCTTGAACAACTCACCGGCCATGTGATACGGCGTACCCGCACCGGAAGAAGCGTAGTTCAGGCCGCGCGGCTTGGCTTTTGCCAGCGCCAGCAGTTCCTTCACCGATTTCACCGGCAACGACGGATGCACCACCAGCAGCAAATCGGAATAGTTGATCGGCGCCACCGGCGCGAAATCGCGCATCAGCGCAAACGGCTTTTTCGCAATCAGCGATTCATTGATGGTGTGGGTGTTCGACATCAACAGCAGCGTGTAGCCGTCCGCCGGTGATTTAGCCGCCAGATCCGTGCCGATTATCGAACCCGCGCCGGGGCGGTTCTCGATCACGAACGATTGGCCTGTGGGCTCCTGCAAGCGTTGACCCAGAAAGCGCGCATAAATATCAGCTGGGCCGCCCGCCGCAAACGGCACCACGATACGCACCGGCTTCGACGGATAGGCTTGGGCAAAAATGCCTGATCCCGCCATACAACAGACCGCACCCACGGCCACCCGCATTACACGCTGCTTCATGTGATCTCCTCCGCGCCATTCATAGTTATTACCTGCCCCGGCAGGCAAGTTCACACTGTGACAGGGAGTATCTTACCGCGTGCTGGCGGCGTCAACCACGCAACGTGGCCGATTCAATCCGCGCGGCAAAAAATCGCGGCACTGAAGCCAGAAACGCCGCCATCTGCGCGTCGTTCCAGCCGCCAAATTTTGCATTCAGCCGAAACTTGGCTTCGATCTCGTCACGCGACAACGGCTCCTGCGCGCCGCCGCGTATGTGGCCTTGCCTCTCTTCCACCACACTGCCGTCTTTCAACGTCATGCGCACGTGCCCGGTATACGCCTTCGGGTACGGGTTGTTCGGGTCAACCACGTATTGCACCTTCGATGACAACGCGAGGATACGTTCGTCGCGCACGGTTTCTTCGGTAAACGCCGCCAGCCCCGCGCCGCCGGTGACAAACGCCACCGCGATATTAAACGGCGCGCTGAATTTCGCCGCGTAGTCGTTCGCCGGGCGATGCTTCGACGGCAACGGATCCCACAGCCGATGCACATAGCCCTCGGCGGTTTCGCACAGGATGCTCACCACGTCTTCGGCCTTGATGCCTCTTTTGGAAAGACGCAGCGCGCAATCGACATACGGCTGGTTCATGGTGCCCGTCGCGTACGGCTTGAAGGTGATCACATCGGTGTACCATTTCGTGCCGAAGCCTTCGCTCAGCACCGAGTAATCGCCACCCGCGTTGCGCGCAAAAGCGTAATAAAAACCATGCGTGCCTTCAAACACCGTGCGCGGGCCAAGAAAACCCTGCTGCCCGAAGCGCGCCGCCTGAATGCCGATCTTCGCCGCCCAGCCCGCGTGCAGGCGCTTGGTCCACGCGCCTTCGGCCAGATATTCGATGATGCCACTCGCCATGCTGCCTGCGATGCCCAAGGCATCCACCGTTTGTTTGCGATTCAAACCCATCGTGGTGCAGACCGCCAACGTTGCCGCCATCGCACCCAATACCCCGGTCGGATGAAAGCCGGATTTGTGTATCGCCTTGGGAATCACCATCGACAAGCGGCAGAGCATTTCGATACCCACCACCATGCCCTTGAACGCAGATTGGCCGTCACAGCCGAAGCGCTCGCACGCGGCCAGCACCGCCGGCATGATCACCGCGCTGCTGTGAACCGGGCCGCCCTCGAAGGTGTCGTCGAAATCCTCGCCGTGCGCGGCGCAGCCGTTAATCATCGCCGCGGTTTCGGGCGCGTAAGTGGTTTTGTGCCCGATGGCAGTGGCCGGGCCGCCACTATCGACACCCGCCAGCAATGCCTTGATGTAGTCGGTGTTGCGCGCGGCGACGCACAGGCCCACCACATCGATCAGCAGTTCCTCGATGCGTGTGCGAACTGCGGCGGGTATCGCGTTGACGTCTAGCGCGAGCGCTTGGTCGGTGATGCGTTCGGCGATGGAATCTGGCATGTGCAGGCCTCGCTACGCCGCCGGACGCTGCGTCTTTTTATACCGCCCGATAGGCACCAACTCGGCGGTGGTGCCGCCCGGCGCGCGAAACTTCACCGGTATCACACCCGGATCGCTGATGATTTCGCAGCCCTGCGTTTTGATCTGCTCGGTGTATTTTTCAATATCATCGACTTCAATCGCGAAGTGATGAATACACGGGCCTTCGCCCGAGGCTTTCGATTCCGCCGACTGCGTGCCGTCGTCGTATTTAATCAGCGTGAAATCCATCGCGCCATCGGTCAAATGCCGCGACAGATGATCGCGCGTTTTGCGTGTTTCGACTTCCCAGAAGCCGAATACTTTTTGATAAAACGCGGTGGTTTCTTCGAGGTTTTCGACTTTTAACGCCATGTGTACTATGCGATTGTCCATGCGGTTCTCTCCCTGAAATTGCAAATTAAAATTCATACCCCGCCGCCGCCAGCATCGGCCTTGCTGCCGGCGAGGTCAAACGTGAAATAAAATCGCGGGCTTCGGCGCTGCGAACGCTACCCGCTACGCAACCCGCCGAATAAGTGGCTTTCGCCTGAAATTCATCCGGCAGCGGCCCAACATACGCGACACCCGCAATCGGCAGTATTTCGGTTTTCTGCGTGATGCCTACCGCCAGCGCATCGCCATTGGCCGCCATCCATTTCATCGCCGCATTGCCATTGGGAAACAACTTCAGCCGGTCTTTGACTTCGGCGGCGATGCCGAGTTTTTCCAGACACGCCATTACGATTTTGCCTGCCGTTGCCACCGCCGGATCAGGAAAGG
>CAMDDY010000446.1 GCA_945893125.1 Bordetella parapertussis | reverse complement strand
GGAGCTTCAGGACTCGTATTTTCCATGCCAACCTCCCTGGTTGCCACGGCGTCTGCCGTGTTGTCGTGCGTTTCGCAATGATGTCGCGATAATTTTCCGTGGTGCTGCACGCAGGATGCGTACCCTGTGCGGGTCGAAGGGCGCAGCGCTTGGAACCGAACGTGGGTTTGCGGATCCGCCATGCGGCGCAATAGGGACAAGGGAACACTTGAAGCGAAGCATTGCGCCCTACGCGAGCTGAAGACGGCGCCGTTCAGTGCGCGATGCGCCCGCATGCATTGCAGGCG
Source organism: Bordetella parapertussis (assembly GCA_945893125.1). Lineage (GTDB taxonomy): Bacteria > Pseudomonadota > Gammaproteobacteria > Burkholderiales > SG8-41 > UBA5216. Next base: position 4,226 of record CAMDDY010000446.1, on the reverse strand, counting down.
TGACGTTACAGGCCGCTTTTCATCTTGACCGGAGCGCCAGGGCCGACGTCCGCAAGATCCGTCGCGAATCGCAGATCTAATTTATTCCCAGAATAGTTATAGGAAAAGCTGCCTTCCACCCGCTTCGCAGTATTGACTTTTGCGTCACCCTCGCCGCTAGGCTCGCCATCCGACAACCCCCGTGAGTAGAATTTATAACCACGGATTTTCCCTTTTTGATCGATTTTGAGCCGTACATACGCCGCAAGGTACGGGTCCAACTTCAGCGCCATCTCGTCCCGCTCCTTCTTCAACGCGGCTGTCATGGCCTTCTTATCCATCGGCAAATCGCTCAAAATCACCACGGTCGCCGGTCCGTACGTGGGGTCTTCGGCGCGAAAAGCATATGCGTCTTTGAATGTGAAGGAAAACGGTTTTCTATCAAAAGGGGACTTTCCAACGTAAGTGCCCGAACCGGAATCGGCCGCCGCCGCAGGCGTGGCCTGCAATGCGAGAAAAGCAACAACGAAAAACAAGCCGAACTTCGATGTCATGGAAAGAAAAGTTTTCATGGTGTTGCTCCCAGGCAAGTTAGCGCAAGCCAGTGTCGATGCGTTCAAGCGGGTTGTCAACCTCAGAGCCTCAGAGCCATAAAGTACTCAGGATCAAAGAAGTTATTCTGTCCTGGCGACACGTAAACCGCGATCGTCGTAGTGGCCGGCAATGGCGTCCCCGACGCGGATCGCGGAACGCAAATCCCGCGGATGATTGCCCCAGGAACCGCCGCGCAACACGCGCTGACCACAGTCGCCTGTAGTTCGCGCACTACCATCATTCGGCGCACCCTGGTAGTTCGCGTTCCAGCAATCCTCGGTCCATTCCCATACATTGCCGTGTACGTCATATAGCCCAAAGGCATTGGGCTGGAAACTGCCCGCCGCCGCTGTCTGTTTCCGGAACTCACCTATAACGCTGCCCGCGTACGACATGCCTGCATCGTAGTTGGCCCGGGTTGGGTTGATGTTAGCACCCGTATTGAATGGCGTCGTAGTGCCGGCGCGCGCCACATACTCCCACTCCGCTTCGGTGAGCAGCCGGTAGGGCTTGCCGGTCTTGGCCGATAGCCATTTGGTGTACTGCTTGGCGTCGTTCCAAGAGACGTTGAACACCGGCCGCTTGCCGCGGCCCCGGCCACCCCTGCAACCGCGTTCGCGCACGCAGGCTTCCCACTCGTCGAACGTCACCTCGAATTTACCGGCGGCAAACGGGCGCGCGATGTTGACCTGATGCTGCGGGCCTTCGTCGTCACTGCGCCCTTGCTCCGAGGCCGGCGAACCCATCATGAAGCTGCCCGCCGGGATCGCCACCATTTCGGGGCACACGTCGCAGTCGCGAAATGTGTTGCCGGGCGTCAAATTGGCAGCCGCGCTTACGGCAACCGCGGGCGCGGCGGCCACCGTCCGCAGCCCATGGATTCCGGTAAACCAGGTGTGCCACAGCGCGTACGGCTCGGCCGGCTTGTTGCAGCGGTAAGATACGAACTTGTCAGTGTGCCCGGTATATTCGCAGCGCTCGGTATTCCCGGCCACCATGCTTATAAAGTGCCCGGAGAGAGACATTGAAATAAGCAGCAGCGCGATATTGCTAACCCAGCGCGCCGCACTGTGCTTCATGTACGCGGCGCAAATCATCGCGACCAAGGCGGGAATCAGCACTTGCTTGATGGCAATCACTTTGGGCCCGAAGGCATACGCCGGACCCCATCCCGCCGACACCGCGAAGACGAGCAGAAACGCAAGAAATCCTCGAATGCCCGAACTGGGTTTCCGGCCTGCGAACCAAAGGAGTGCCGCCGCCAGTGGTAGCAGCGCAAGCAGGAAAAGTGCATGCAGATCGTCTTCTTTCATATTCTTTCCGCGCTACAATTCCACACAAACACCATTTCGCCGGGCCTCAATACTGCCACATGGATAAGCAATCCGCCGAACATCTCGAACGTCTGCGCAATCAGCCCGAGATCAAGGCCGCGCTTTTCCACTTGCAGCCCGCGCCCGAAACGCCCGAAGCACGGTTTGAGCGCGCCGCCAAGAACACGCTATATTGGCCGCCGATTGATGCGCTCGCAGCGCGCTTTCACGCCGCCAGACGCGCACAAGAGATTCACGAGCAATGCGAAATTTATGGCAGGTCCTGCCTGCTGGTGGCGACTTCACTGGCGCAATCTCCAAACGCCCCGTATACAATCGCCCTTGTCGCGGCGGACGGATCCCCGGTGGAGACGTTATTGGCGATGCTGCGAAGCGTCAGTCATGACTACTGGTACGGCTCGTACTTCTTCAAGTAATGCCCGGCGCCGGCACTCATCGACACGCTGACGGCAGATACTTCGGCGCGAGGTCTATCGTGCGGCAGGTCCAGGAGATCGTGCCGTCTTTTACTTCAGCGTGGATTGCAAAGCGCTTATCCTTGTGAGGTTCACCCATCGTCACCACGATCATGCGTTTCTCGGTGTCGTAGACGATAGCTTGTGCGTACTTGCCGCCGTCGACGCGAAACTTCTCCGCCTCGTGCGGCGCGGGAAATCGTTTGTTATTGTCATGGAACTCGCTGATCGTATTTTTCAGCGAGACCGTCAGAGAAATAGTTGCCGCCATCTTTGCGCGCGGCACGTAATCCGAGTACGACGGTATGGCCACGAGGATTAACAACGGCAGGCCCAATATGAGCACCGCGGTCAGGAACGCGTTGGCCACGGACATGGCGGAGGGCGGGCTCAGCAACGCCCTGGTCTTTTCGGCGTCCTCCGAGGCCGCCACGCGCGCGATCCGGTACTTCAGATCGCGGTAGTAGATCGCGTTCGCGTACAGCGGGATCACCACGAACGAGAAAACCAGATACGCGGCGACGAGCGCCAACTGGGCCCTGCCCTGGTTCACAAAAATACACAACACGATGACCAGAACCGGCAGGAAAAAATTCAGAAAGGAATAACCGTTCATGCGGCGGTAGGCAAACCACGCGCTGCTGAAAAAGAAAGCCGGCCAGTTCCAGCTCACCACCCAGCGCCCGCCGGCCTGCTCGAATTTCTCGAACAGCGCGAGGTAGTAATCCGCGCGCGGCCCGAGGGCTTGCTGGTAATAAAACGCATCCGCGTGCGCCTTTAACTGATCGTCGTCCATGGTATTCATGTCCTCATAATCGGGTAAAGAAAAATCCGTGACGTTTACATGCCCAACGCACAAGCAAACATGAACTCGACGCAGATCCTACTCCGCGCTTCAACGCCGAACGTCTACCTTCCAGCCGTCCTTTTTCCAGGCAAGCGGCACGACGGAAACAGTAAACTGTAGAGTAGTCAAAACGCTCTTTGTCTTGCCCGCGCCGTCCAACGTGACCTGTACCGCACCGCGTGCGCACAAAGAACGTGCCCACGCTACGCTCGTTCGATCGATGCTGAACGCTTCTCGCGGCGCTTATTCACTTGTCGAAAGACAAGCGCAACAACCATAACCAGTATGCCGATCAGCCACCAGTAGAGGCCATAAAAGTAATCTTCTCGCACTGAAACGTGGTACTGCGCCTGGGGTAGTCCGGAAATAGTGTAATTCAGCGTAACGGTCATCAGGCATGCCGGAGGCGGCGCCCCAGAAGGGTCAGGAGAACGCTCGCGTTTAATGGCTCCGTAATTCAGCTGCAACCTGTCACCCTCCAGGCTGTAGCCGGCGCTTTTCACATCCACCTTTTGTGTTATAGGTACAAGCGTCTCGGCATGCACTTGCAGCCGCCCGTCTTCTAACCATTTTTGCGATAGGCAGGGCGGCTTTCCGCAGCGCGAATGACCGCAGGTATGATCGGTTGCGTGAAGCTCGACCGTTCCTGCGAATGCAGATGAAAATGGAGAGATCATCAGCATCAGGCTAAACAGGCGGTATACGATACCTTGCATCTTCCTTCCTGAGTTTCGATAAGATCAGCTTGCCCTACTGTTACTACACCGTCGGATAACCTCGCCACCCAACGCCACTAACCCCCACGATAACCCTACGCTTGCTAATGCCCGGCGCCGGCACTCACCGACACGCAGGCGGCAGATACTTCGGCGCGAGGTCTATCGTGCGGCAGGTCCAGGATATCTGGCCGTCTTTTTCTTCGGCGTGTATTGCAAAACGCTTATCCTTGTAAGGTTCACCCATCGTCACAACGATCATGCGCGAGTTCAAATTCGAAGTGCAACTCTGATTAATAGG
>CAMDDY010000445.1 GCA_945893125.1 Bordetella parapertussis | reverse complement strand
TGATGCGCGGACTGGCCGGCGATCTGCCGTTGATGACCTGGCTGCACGAACACATCTGGCCCGTGGAATCCAAGATTGTCAGCGCGGCATTCGTGCGCGACGGCTCGTTACTCGCCTGCGCCGAAATGCTGCGCGGCGGCGTGACGTGTTTTAACGACATGTATTTTTTTCCGGAAGCCACCGCGCAGGCCGCCTTGCAGACACGTATGCGCGCGGCCATCGGCATTATCGCGGTGGAGTTTCCATCGGCCTACGCCACCGACGCCGCGGATTACCTGAGCAAGGGCATGGCGCTGCGCGATGCGATGCGCGACGAAGCCCTGCTGTCGTTTTGCCTCGCGCCACACGCACCTTATACGGTAAGCGACGCCACCTTTGAACGTGTCGCTGTGTACGCCGCCGAACTCGATGTGCCGGTGCATACGCACTTGCACGAAACCGCCGATGAAATCCGCGACAGCATTGCAGCCCACGGCGTGCGTCCCCTGCAGCGCCTGAAAAATATCGGACTGCTGGGCCCCGGCCTCATCGCGGTTCATGCGGTACATGTCACGACAGAAGAAATCGCGCTGCTCGCGCAACACGGTTGCCATGTCGCGCACTGCCCCACCTCCAATCTCAAACTCGCGAGCGGCCTCGCGCCGATAGCGGCATTGGCGCAAGCGGGCGTCAACGTGGGATTGGGAACCGATAGCGCCGCCAGCAACAACCGGCTTGACCTGCTGGCGGAGTTGCGTCTCGCGGCGCTGCTCGGCAAACTGGGCGCTAATGATGCGGCGGCGATTCCCGCGCGGCAGGCCTTGGAAATGGCCACCATCAATGCGGCGCGCGCGCTCGGCCTCGATGGCAAAATCGGCTCACTCGAAACCGGCAAACGCGCCGACATCACCGCGATCAATCTCGACGCCGCGGAACTCGCGCCATGTTATGCGCCGCTGTCGCATATCGCCTACGCGGCAGGTCGAGAGCATGTCAGCCACGTCTGGGTCGATGGGGAATTGCTGGTGGAAAACGGCGCGTTGCGCGGCATCGACACCGCCGAAATCATCGCGCGCGCGGCGCACTGGCGCGACAAAATCAAACAGGCCGGCGCATGATGACCCATGGACCCAATGCCGATCCGCTGGAACTGGAGAAATTCAGCGAGCTCGCACACCGCTGGTGGGATCCGCAAAGCGAGTTCAAGCCACTGCATGACATCAACCCGCTACGCCTGAACTACATCGACAATATTGTAAAACTTAAGGGAAAAGAAATACTGGATGTCGGTTGCGGCGGTGGCATTCTGGCCGAGAGCATGGCCGCGCGCGGCGCCATCGTCACCGGCATAGACCTCGCGGAAAAACCGCTCAAAGTGGCGGAATTACATTTGATTGAATCCGGCCACCACGTTGATTACCGGAAAATTTCCGCCGAAGACCTGGCCGCCGAGCGGCCCGCATCGTTTGAAGCGGTGACGTGCATGGAACTCCTGGAACATGTGCCGGACCCAGCGGCCACCGTCGCCGCTTGCGCCGCGCTGGTGAAACCCGGCGGCCAGGTATTTTTTTCCACAATCAACCGCAACCCGAAATCGTATTTATTCGCGGTTATAGGCGCAGAATATATTTTGCGCCTGCTGCCGCGCGGCACGCACGATTACGCGCGTTTTATCAAACCATCGGAACTCGCCGCCATGTGCCGTCGCGCACAACTCACCATGGCAGGCCTTACGGGCATGACCTACAGCCCGTTCACGCGGCGTTACGCGCTCGAAGCGGACGCCAGCGTCAATTACATACTGCATGCGACCAAATGACGATACCAATCAGGGCCGTATTGTTTGACCTCGACGGCACCTTTGCCGACACCGCGCCCGATTTGGGTTATGCCGTGAATCTGATGCGCATCACGCGCGGCTTGCATCCGGTTGCGGATGAGGTGACCAGGCCCGTCACCTCATCCGGCGCCCGTGGATTGCTCGGCGCAGGCTTTGGCATCACGCCCGATCACGCCGATTACCCGGCCATGCGCGACGAGTTCCTGAATCTCTATGAAGCCAATCTCTGCCGCGAAACGCGTTTATTCGACGGCATGGCAGAATTGATAGACCGGCTGGAGTCACACGCGCTTATCTGGGGCATCGTCACCAACAAAGCCGAACGCTTCGCCCTGCCGTTGATGAAACTGCTGGGCTACGGCACACGTGCCGCCTGCATCATTGGTGGCGACACCACCGGCAAGCTCAAACCGCACCCTGAACCGCTCTACGCCGCCGCCAGGGCCATCCATATTGATGCCGCAGCCTGCCTCTACGTCGGTGATGACGAACGCGATATACAGGCCGGGCGCGCCGCGGGCATGAAAACCCTCGCCGTACGTTATGGCTACCTCAACGGCAGCGATCCTGCATCGTGGGGCGCCCATGCTGTAGTAGATGGCCCCATGGACGTGCTGCAATTTATTGTGTCGCCCCCTTCCGCGGTCAAGGCTTCAATTTAAACCGCCGCTCGGGCGGCGTACCCGCCTGGAAATGAATGGGCTCCAGTGGCGGAACAATCACGTTATCGCAAACTTTGTGGACGCCATAGACCTCAACGGGCGGCTTCCACTCGGGCCTGAGTTCGCAAGTCACCTTCACGCAGGTAATTTGCCTGAGCCAGGAACAGACTTTCACTTCGGCGCCGCTATTACCGGCAATCTCGGTCAAAAACGGCGCATTCGGATAATAAGGCCGATTCGTTCCAATTTCAGAGTGCACATCTTGCAGAATCGTATAAAAACTGCCGTTCAATGTTAATAAGCTCAGCACCTTATCCATGAACGGAGAAATGTTTTCCGTATAAGAAAAACCTCCGAGCAGATCAGTGATAAGCTGAAATTTCCCCAGTTGCTCTGACGAATACTCTCCAAAGCGTTTGCCAAAAAAATATTGTATTTTATTGGCTTCAAGGCCTGCGGCGGTTTGGCGCCAAAGGGATGTCCTGCGGTCTTCTATGGATATCGCCACGGCTTGCGCTTTCTTGCCGCGCCGCGCCGCGCCTTCCACGTGCAGGTCGTCGTAACCTGGCGCGTAATAATCCAAAATGGCTTGCCCCTGACCCGCGCCTATGTCCAGCCATCGATCGGTTGGGCCAAGATTTGCCAACGCGCGATCGAACTCGGCGGATAACGTAAACGTATAGAATGAAAGTCCTCTATCAATGACATACCCTGCCGGTGTTTTTTCGCCCCGGCTTTGATAGATATCAGATTGTTTCGCGGCTTCCTCTTTAAACGCAGGTACCGCGACCGGCTGTGAATAGGCCATTCCCAACCACAGGGCCTGCAACACCAACAGGAATAGCAACTGGTTTCCGGGTTTTTTCATGCTTATCCTCGATTCGCGCGACTGGCACAGGGTTGCCCTATACCGCGCATCCCCATCGAATATCACGTCATTTTTTCCTTGCGTTAAATATCCTACCATTTTTGATGGCATCACCAAAGCTTGCCCACGCATAGTCGAATTTTCCGGTGGCGGCGAGGCTATAGGCAGCCGATGTCAAGGCGCTGACAAAGGTGATTTTCAATTCTTCGGTGTCAGGTGCTGCGCTGAAAAACGACTGCGATGGAAGCTCCGCCGGATATTGCGCATCATCATGGCCGGCGTCGCGGATGGAAACTTCGGCCACGCCATGGCCAATGAAGGTATAAAAAAAATCACGATCACGTGTCTGTGTACGCTGCTCGTCCGCGCCCAGCACCATCATGGGCTTGTTAACGCGACGCAGGAAATTGGGCAATTCCCTGCCTATGCCCGCGGGATCCAGCAAGATACCGCCCAAGGCGGGAACCCCCTCGGCCATCGCGACAACCATAGCCGTGCCGCCGTACGAGTGCCCGACGAGAATAATCCGCTTCAGATCGATACGTTTGTCGACAAGGCCGGGCGTGCGATATAGGGCTTCGACAAGTCTTGCCACGGTGCGGCCATTGGCGACCCAAGGGCCATTGTTGGGTAACTGCAGCGCCAGACTGTGCATTCCCCACGATGCCAGATGCCAGGCCTGATAGGCATGATCCGCCTTTGAGTTGTCCAGTCCGTGCAGAATAATCACCAGCGGTACTTTTTCGGCAGGCGACGACAAATATAAATCCGCGTCGATTTGTTCGGAAGGCGACAGCACGACCGTATGGTTTATTTTCGTTTCCACGGCGAACGGCCCGCGCAATCTAAATTCGTCAACATCCGCCTTGCGATTGAGCAACTGCCCCCGCAGATCATTCGTGTTTGCCGCTTTGATCGACGTTACGCCGGTGCGCGGCAGCCTGGCGCAACCGCTGAGCAGAACCAGTATGGCAATGGCCAGTAGAATGGATTTTTTGAACATTGGGAAAATCGTTGTGATCCGGCAACAGGATTGGAGTGCATGCACATCTTCCACCCGCGGAATGCTAGATTCGAGACCTTTCCACGGTGTGCGGCGCGGCGTAGAGAATAGCGTCGTTCCCCGTCAGACACCAGAGGCGGCTGCGTTGCGTTTTGCGGAAATTGGGCTTGGCGGA
>CAMDDY010000444.1 GCA_945893125.1 Bordetella parapertussis | reverse complement strand
ATTTCGACAGCGACGAGCGCGTCAACACCCACGCCAACCGCGCCCGGCATTTTGATGAACTCTATGCCTGGGTGGCGCGCGAAATGTCCACGCGCACTTCCGCCGAATGGCTGACGGCGCTCACCGACGCCGACATTCCGGTGATGCCGTTGAACTCACTCGACGATCTGCTCGATGATCCGCATCACGCCGCGACCGGATTTTTCAAACTCATGGATCACCCCACCGAAGGACGCATCCGCGAAATGGATATTCCCACCACGTGGTCGAAATCGCAGCCGGAAATACGCAGGCATGCACCGGGTTTGGGGGAACACAGTGCGGAGATTTTGCGCGAGGCGGGGTATAGTGAAGATGAAATCAAAACGTTGCAATCCACGGGCGTAACCAATGCCTGATACCCATTCGATAAATAACATAACTAATTGTTTTAAATGAACTTTTCCCTAACCGAAGACCAACGCACCATCCGCGCCGCCATCGAAAAAATCTGCGCCCGATTCGATGACGCCTACTGGCTGAAAAAAGACCGCGAAGGCGGCTTCCCCGCTGATTTTCATGCGGCTTTCGCGCGCGACGGCTGGCTCGGCATCGCCATGCCGCCCGAGTACGGCGGCGCGGGACTCGGCATCACCGAAGCCTCATTGATGATGCAAACCATATCCGAATCGGGGGCGGGATTTTCCGGCGCATCCGCGTTGCATATGAACATCTTCGGCCTGCATTCGGTGGTGGTGTACGGCAGCGACGAACAGAAAAAGCGCTTCCTGCCGCCGATGATCGACGGCCGCGACAAAGCCTGCTTCGGCGTCACCGAACCGAACACCGGGCTGAACACCGCGATGCTCAAGACCAAGGCGACACGCCACGGCGATCATTACCTCGTCTCCGGACAAAAAATCTGGACCACTACCGCGCAAGTCACCAACAAGATTCTGCTGCTCGCGCGCACCACGCCGATTGAAAACGCGGGAAACAACAGTAAGCGCCCCATCGACGGCCTCACGCTGTTTTACACCGACATGGATCCGAATCATGTCGAAGTGCGCGAAATTGAAAAAATGGGCCGCAAGGCGGTCGATTCCAATCAGGTGTTCATCGACGGCTTGCGCGTGCCGGTCGAAGACCGCATCGGCGAAGAGGGTAAGGGGTTTCGCTACATCCTGCACAGCCTCAATCCGGAACGCATCCTCGTCGCCGCCGAAGCCGTGGGCCTGGGCAAAGTCGCGTTAAAGCGCGCCGCCGCCTACGCCCGCGAACGCATCGTGTTCGACCGCCCCATCGGCCAGAATCAGGGCATCCAGCATCCGCTGGCCGAACGCTGGATGGAACTCGAAGCCGCCGAACTGATGACGCAAAAAGCCGCATGGCTCTACGACACGCAACAACCCTGCGGCGCCGAAGCCAACGCCGCAAAATATCTGGCGGGGGAAGCGGGTTTCCGCGCCTGCGAAACCGCGATGCTCACCCACGGCGGCATGGGCTACGCCAAGGAATTTCACATCGAACGTTATTTCCGCGAAGCGATGATCCCGCGGCTGGCGCCGGTGAGTTCGCAAATGATTTTGTGTTTTATTGCGGAGAAGGTGTTAGGGTTGCCGCGGTCTTACTGAACTTCAAAACCTTTCGACACAGATTTCGCAGATTAACGCAGATTCATGACCGGTTGCCCGGGAGGCGCGTAGCGTATTCCGGGAATTCGCCTGGCGGTAACGCGCCGAAATCGTTGAAGTTCGCTACGCTCACCTTCAGCCCGAGAAAAAAATCCGCGTTAATCTGCGTCAATCTGTGGCAAAAAGCCGTTAAGGTTTTGCACACCTTACGGCAATTTACTGCGAATCAATCGAAATCCCGCCCTTGGTAATAATCTCCCGCCACTTCACGATCTCCGACGAAATATATTTTCCGAGGTCATCCGGCGAGGTGGCCGACGGCTCGGCGCCGAAGTCAACAAACCGCGTGCGCACCGCCTGATCCGCGATGGCGGCAGCCGTTTCCTTATGAAGTTTGTCCACCGCCGCGCGCGGCGTGCCGCTGGGGGCTATAAACGCGAACCACGCCGCCGACGTATAACCTTTAATGCCCGCCTCGGCGGCGGTCGGCACATCCGGCAGCGCCGTCAGGCGCCGGGTGGCGGCCACGATCAACGGGCGCACCTGCCCCGCCTTGATTTGCCCGCGCACATTCGGCAACAACTGAAAACTCACCGGCGCCTGCCCTGACACCAAGTCGGTCACCAGATTGGCCGTCACCTTGTACGGCACATGCGTCATTTTCGCACCCACGATCTGCTCGAAGAATGCGCCCGACAGATGTTGTGCGCTGCCGTTGCCCACCGAGCCATACGGCACACCGGTGGTTTTTTTCACGTAATCGATCAGCTCGTTGATGTTTTGCACCGGCAGCCGCGCGCTGACCACCACAATATTCGGCAAGCTCGCATACAACGATACCGGCTGTATGTCGCGCTCGGGGTCGTAGCCCAATTCCTTATAGAGCGCTTTGTTCGCGGCCAACGGCCCCGATGCACTCATGCCGAAGCTGAACCCATCCGGCGTGGCCTTCGCCACCAACTGCGTGCCGAGGTTGCCACCGGCAGCCGGGCGGTTATCCATCACAAAACGCTGGCCGGTGGTGGTGCTGATGCGCTCGATCAAAATACGCGTGATGACATCGCTGGCACTGCCGGCGGAAAACGGCACGATCATGCGGATGGGCCGCGCGGCTTGATCCTGCGCCCACGCGGGGCTCATGGCGACTGCGCCCACTATGCCCAGAAAAAAACGTTTCATCAATCCACCCTCCCCGTTGTATTGCCTGTGATGCTACCAAAGCGCTGTAGCATCATTTGTTCAAACGAAAGACTGCCCGACGCCACCGCACCGCCGGAACGCAACCGGTACGCACCGGGGTTGCCCGCGGCGGCGGGCGCCTTGCCCGCCTGCAAGGCGCGCACGCCATCGAGTATGGCACGGCGAAAGCGCACAATGCCCACGTCGGTGGGCGATAGCCGCTCGTGGCTGCGATCCATGATGACGCCCTGACTTTCCCACGCCATCTGATCCTGCTCGGCGATGCCGCGTATACCGGTGAAGCTGCGATGCTTTTGATCGTCGCGGTCAATCAGATAATCGTTAGCGCGATTGCGCACCGGCACATAGCCCGGCCCGAGTTCGGCCAACTGGCCGTAGCCGCCCTTGTCAAAGGTGGCCCGCTCCTCCGCCGTGAACGGGCGATCCGTGCGCCAGCCATACACATATATCCAGCACGATTCATCGGTGATGGGCACCCACGTATAGCCAAAATACGTTTCGCCCGGCATCGCCGCGGGCGTCAACGAATGCGACGGCAACATGAACTGCGTAATGCGCCAATACAGCGCGCCATCATCCGCCTTGCGCGAACCGCCAATCACGAATCCCGCGTCGTGTTCCCTGACGGTAAATTGCGGCAGCGGGTCATGGCGCAGCCAGCGCAGCCGGTTTTCATCCGCTGCTGCATTGGGGTTTTCGTTGGATTTAACGCCGGGCGCGGGCATGTGCAAAAACGAAAAATGCGCGGTGTCGAGCGCACCTTCCATCGACTGCGCCCAGTTGCAATCGATGAGCCGCTTGCTCACGTAACGGTGCGATGCCGGCACAATGCCGCATTCCAGTTGCGGCGGCTCGGCGGGCATGGTTTCGCGGGGCCCAAGATACGCCCACACCATGTCGCCGAATTCGCGCGTCGGGTAGGCTGTAATCGACACCTTGCCGTGGTAGCCCGCATCCGCCGGCACGTTGGGCATATCGACGCAGTGGCCATCGACATCGTATTTCCAACCGTGATACACGCAGCGCAGACCGCAATCCTCATTGCGCCCAAAAAACAAATTCGCACCACGATGCGCGCAGCGCGGTTCGACCAGCCCCACTCGCCCGTTCGTGTCACGAAAAGCCACCAGATCCTCTCCCATGATTTTGACGCGTATCGGCGGGCTGTCCGGCTCGGCCATCTCGCGCGACAACGCGAACGGGTGCCAGAAGCAGCGAAAATAATCGCCCAGCGGCGTGCCGGCGCCAGTGCGGGTGAGGAGTTCGTTGTCAGCGTTGGAAAGCATAGTGATTAAGGTAGCGTGCACCGTGCGCACGACAAAACCAAGTCGCGACGCACATCGGTCAATAATCCAGGGGACAATTTGCAACCGCCATTCCGGCTATCGTGCGCACAGCGCACGCTACGGACGTCCATGCGCGGGGAAAGCATGCATTACCCGGCTTGCACCTTTTGCAAGCCGCCCATATACGGCTGCAACACCGCCGGCACCGTCACACTGCCATCGGCGTTCTGATAGTTCTCAAGTATCGCCACCAACGTGCGCCCCACCGCCAGTCCCGAACCGTTAATGGTATGCACGAATTCCGTTTTGCCTTGCGCATTACGAAAGCGTGCCAACATGCGCCGCGCCTGAAACGCCTCGAAATTGCTGCACGACGAAATTTCGCGATAGGCGTTTTGTCCCGGTAGCCACACTTCGATATCGTAGGTT
>CAMDDY010000443.1 GCA_945893125.1 Bordetella parapertussis | reverse complement strand
GAACGCGATTTCCGACGTGGGCCGGGTCGTGGTCAACACCACCGTCGGCATCCTTGGCTTCATGGATCCCGCGACGAATTTGGGCCTTGAAAAACACAATGAAGACCTGGGGCAAACGCTGGGCTACTGGGGCATCGGTGACGGCGCTTACCTGATGTTGCCGATCTTGGGCCCGAGCAATGTGCGCGACGCCGTGGGCAGAATCGGCGATTACCGGCTCGATCCGCTGACGTACGTAGAGTCGATGCGCGCGCGCAACGTGTTGTGGGTAACGCGCGCGATCAGCCAGCGCGCCGACTTGCTCGACACGTCAAAAATTCTCGATGCCGCAGCACTTGATCCGTATGAATTCCTGCGCGATGCTTATCTGCAGCGCCGCCGCAATCTGGTGCATGACGGCTCGCCGCCACCGGACAAAGACGACGATGGCGATATCAAGATGAAGCCGCGCACCGACAGCGGCTCGCCTGTGATGGCTGCGCCAGCAGGCACACCATGGAATCTGATCAACACGGTTCGCCCCGATGACTGGACGCCTGCACGCGAAGCTGCCGCCGCCGGCACGGGCAGACAGAATCGCGCGCTTCAACAACCCATTGCGGAACCACGCGCGAATCTGGATCGCATCTTGCCGGGCGCCCCCACGGCTGCGGGCACGCCGCCCACACAGGCTTCGCAGGTGGTTCGCGTATGGACGCAGGGGGGCACCACCGCACAGTAGTAGCGGTCTTCAGAATGAATAAAAACGGGACGCCATGCGTCCCGTTTTTATTTGCGCCAGTGCAAGTGTGTCTGCGCGCAGTGTATGCGCTTCCACTTCGGCTATCGCGCGCCCTGCACCGGGGCGCTGCCCCCGGATTTAATCGTATTCAGCGTGTTCATTGCGGTGCCGATCATGGTCGCCACGTCCGCGACATTGCCCGGGACGATCATGGTGTTGTTGGTCTTGGCCAGATTGGCAAACGCGCTGATGTAGTGTTCGGCGACCTTCAGGTTGGCCGCGTTCATGCCGCCCGGCTCGTTCATCGCCGATGCCACGGTGCGCACCGCGCCGGCCGTCGCTTCGGCTATGGTGGTTATCGCCTTCGCCTCGCCTTCCGCCTTGTTGACCTGGGCAATCTTTTGCCCCTCGGATTCGAGTACCGCCGCCTGCTTGACGCCTTCGGCCAGGTTGATTTCTTCCTGCCGCTGACCTTCCGATTTCGCAATCAAGGCGCGCTTTTCGCGCTCGGCGGTGATCTGCGCCTGCATTGAACGCAGAATCGCTTCCGGCGGCGTCAGGTTTTTGATTTCATAACGCAGCACTTTCACACCCCAGGTACGGCCCGCTTCGTCGAGCACGGAAACCACCTGGCGATTAACCTCATCGCGGCTTTCAAACGTTTTATCGAGTTCCATTTTGCCGATCTCGGAGCGCAGTGTGGTCTGCGCCAATTGCGTCACGGCGTCGATATAGTTGCTCGATCCATACGATGCCAGCTTGGGATCAGTCACCTGATAATAGATGATGCCGTCCACGCCGAGCTGCGTGTTGTCCTTGGTAATACACACCTGTTCCGCCACATCCAGCGGCGTTTCCTTGAGTGAGTGCCGGTACGCCACCTTGTCCAGAAACGGCATAATCCAGTTCAGGCCCGGCTCCAGCACCTCGTGAAATTTACCCAGGCGCTCGACCACCCACGCTTGTTGCTGCGGCACCTGACGCATCGACTCCCAGCCCGCCACCACCACCAAGCCAATGAGAAAAAACGGTATGGCATACGCACCCAGATTTGCGGCTATCAGCATCACGGTGACGATGACGACTCCTATGACTTTTCCGATCATGTTGCTCTCCCAAGGTTGAATTGATATCGTGTTACCGCGGATACGTAGGCTACTACGGTTTCTGACTCGAAATATGCAGCGTGCTGCCCTCCATCGCCACTATATAAAACGCCTTGCCGCCGGGCGTGCGCGTGCCGGTCACCCTGGCGTCCCACAGCGCATTGCGATAACGCACCTTGGCCACGCCATCGGCCTCGCTCACCCAGGAATCGAGTATCACCGTGTGGCCGATATCCAGCGAGTCGTTGCTCTTGTCGTCAGGCGCTTTCTTCTTTTTCAAACTGCTGGCGACGATCATGCCCGCCGCCGCCAGCGCCACCGCGATCACCGCCTGCATCCAGAACGATGCACCAAACCATGCCGCCGCCGCTCCTGCAAATGCCGCTAATCCCAGGATCAGCAGCATCAGCGTGCCGGTAATCATTTCGACAATAATCAGCCCGATACCCGCCACCGCCCACCACACATAGGTTTCCATCGTTTCTCCGCGTTCTTATTGTTCAAAGGCCAGCATATCGGACGGCACGGCGCGCGTCTAATCGCGCATGCGCTTCTGTTTATTTTTATGTTTAAAAACAAATACTTACATGATAATTCAATTCAGCCGCGAAACGCGCCCGCGCAGTTCGGCAATTTTCTCGCGCAACTTGCCCGCATCCTGCGCCTGCGGTTCCAACCGCAGGTACGCTTCAAAATCCGCCAGCGCGGCACGAAAACATTCCAGATCTTCATGCAGGCGCGCGCGGTCGCGATAGTCGTCCGCCGATTGCGGACACAAATCCAGCACATGGTTCACGATGGTCAACGCTTTTGCCTGATCGCCGCCCTCGCCGCGCTCGCTGTAAATGGCCTTTAAATTTCGCAGCATGCGCGCGAGGATATCCGCGGGTTGCGCCACCGTGAGCAGCCGCATCACGGCTTCAGGCACGATGTCCATGCCGCCGCTCAACACACGCAGGCGCTTTTGTAGATCCTTGATGCCGAGCGACGCCCCCTTGGCATAGGGGTCAATAACCACCGCGCCATCACGCAGCGCGCACTTCACCAGGAAATGTCCGGGAAAAGACACGCCGGAAAGCGGCAAACCGATGCGGCGCCCGACTTCGATAAACAGCACCGCCAGCGTAATGGGTATGCCCAGCTTACGATCAATCACCTCGTTAAGATAGCTGTTGCGCGGGTCGTAGTAGTCGTTGCTGTTACCCGCGAAGCCCAGTTCCTCGAACAAATAACGATTGAGTAGCGCCAGTTTTTCCATCGGTGCAATGTCGGCACGCAGCCGGGCGCGCAAGGTCTGCGCCATGGCATCAATGCGCTCAAGATACGCCGCGATATCCAATGCGGGATATTCCTCGCGTGCGATCACCAGCGCCGCCTCGGCGAGATTCAACTGCTCGCGCGGCGCATCGAGAATATCCTGCCAGGTAGTCGCCGACGTCATGATTTATAGATTGAAGGGCTCGGCAATTTCCACCAGATTGTTGTCCGGATCGCGCAGGTAGACAGAACGCAAATCGAAGCGCGCGCCCTGGCGTTTGTCCGGACCCGCCATGATGGTCACATTGCAGGCTTTCAAATGCGCGATTACTTCGGTGAGCGGCCGATCCGCCAGAAAACACATATCCAGCGAACCCGGCGTAGGTTTGTCCGCCTTGAGGCTTGCGTCCAGTTCGGGCGGATGCACATTGAACTTGCGCTCGCCAAAGCGCAACGCAATGCGTTCGGTTCCCCGCGAGTCGTAACGCTCCACCCGCATGCCCAGCACCCGGCTATAAAAATCAAGGCACTTGTCCAGATTGGCCGTGGTCAGCACCACGTGATCGAAATCCTTGACCATGAACACTCCTGTTGATTATCACGCTACGCCATCATAGCACTCGTGAACTCAGGATGTGGTTGTGAGTTGGGCCTGATACAGGGACAATAACCCGTCGCCCTGTCACCGAATTTTTCATGTCCGGCACCTCTGCAATAACCACGCCAAGCAACACCAACGCCATCGCGCAATTTCTGCGTGGCGCGTGCGCCGCAACATCCGTTAGCGTGCGTGATTTGACGTTGCTCTCGGGCGGGGCTATTCAGCAAAACTGGCAAATCGATGTTGAAATCACCGGCGGCGCGCATGCGGGCACGCACACCTGGGTGCTGCGTACGGACGCGCCCGCGACAGTCGCCTCCAGTCTGCCGCGTGCGCACGAATTCGCGATTATTCGTTACGCGCACAGTCACGGGCTGCGCGCACCCAAGCCGCTGTTCCTGTGTGAAGACAAAACCGTCATGGGCCAGCCGTTTTTCGTGATGGAAAAACTGCCCGGCGTTGCCGCCGGTCATAAGGTGGTGCGGCTCGCGCTCGATCGCCCTGCCCTCGCCCGTGAACTCGCGCACGCTGCCGCGCGCATCCACGCGATACGCCCGGCGCCACATGAATTGCCGTTTCTCAAAACGTTGCTCGCGCGCGATGTCGTCAATGCCTGCCGCGCGTATCTCGACACGCTCGACGAACCGCACCCGGTGCTCGACTGGGGCTTGCGCTGGTGCGAGCGCCGCGCGCCCGCTCACGGGGAGGAAGAAACCACCTTTGTGCATCGTGATTTTCGCACCGGTAATTATCTGGTGCATGACGGCAAACTCGCGGGCCTGCTGGATTGGGAGTTTGCAGCACTCGGCAATCCGCTCGAGGACATCGGCTGGATTTGCGCCAAGTGCTG
>CAMDDY010000442.1 GCA_945893125.1 Bordetella parapertussis | reverse complement strand
GCTGGCGGAGTGGAAAGTGTTATTCGATCTGTCGGATAAATACGGCTTTATTATCGCCTCGGACGAATGTTATTCCGAAATTTATTTTGACGAAGGCAACGCGCCGTTGGGCGCGCTCGATGCTGCGCGGCAACTCGGCCGCGACGGATTTCCGCGGTGGGTGATGTTTTCCAGCCTGTCGAAACGCTCCAATGTGCCCGGCATGCGCTCGGGTTTTGTCGCCGGTGACGCCGCCATCATCAAACAATATCTGCTGTATCGCACCTACCACGGTTGCCCCATGAGCGGCCCGGTGCAAGCCGCCAGCGCAACCGCATGGGGCGATGAAGCCCACGTGGTTGAAAACCGCCGTTTGTATCGTGAAAAATTTGTTTCGGCACTGTCGCTATTGCAGCCGGTCTGCAATGTCGATTGGCCCGATGCGGCGTTTTATTTGTGGCTGCCCACGAAAGGCAGCGACACAGAATTTGCGCGACAACTGTATATCGAGAAAAGTATCACCGTGCTGCCGGGCAGCTTTCTCGCGCGCGACTCGGCGGGCGTGAATCCTGGCAAAAACCGGGTGCGCGTGGCGTTGGTGTCCACGGTCGAAGAATGCGCCGAAAGTGCGCGCCGCATTGCTGATTTTATTGTACAATCCTCATAAATATTATCGTTTATAAACATATACTTACTGAAATATCCTTCCAATCATGGCCAATACCCTGCAAACCACCATCGATACCGCCTGGGACGAGCGCGCCAACATCTCCCCCGCCAAAGCCCCTGCTGGCGTGTATGAAGCGGTAGCCGATGTGATCAACCAGTTGGACAAAGGCACGTTGCGCGTCGCCGAAAAAATCAACGGCGATTGGGTGACGCACCAATGGATCAAAAAAGCCGTGCTGCTGTCGTTTCGTTTGCAGGACAACGCGGTGCTCAAAGACGGCTACTCACAGTACTACGACAAAGTGCCATCGAAATTTGCCGGCTTCGGCGCGCACGACTTTGCGCAAGCGGGCTATCGCGTGGTGCCGCCCGCCGCTGCGCGCAAAGGCTGTTACATCGCCAGGAACGTGATCCTGATGCCGTCGTTCGTCAACATCGGCGCCTACGTCGATGAATCCACCATGGTCGATACCTGGGCCACCGTCGGCTCGTGCGCGCAAATCGGCAAGAACGTGCATCTGTCGGGCGGCGTGGGGATCGGCGGCGTACTGGAGCCGCTGCAAGCGAATCCGACCATCATCGAAGACAACTGCTTTATCGGCGCACGCTCCGAAATCGTCGAAGGCGTGGTGGTTGAAACGGGCTCGGTGATTTCGATGGGCGTGTTTATCGGACAAAGCACCAAGATTTATCACCGCGCGACAGGGCAAGTGCTGTATGGCCGCGTGCCGGCGGGTTCGGTAGTGGTGTCTGGTTCGCTACCCTCGCCCGATGGCAAGTGCAATTTGTACTGCGCGGTCATCGTCAAGCAAGTGGATGCGCAAACTCGCGCCAAAACCAGCATCAATGACCTGCTGCGCGGGGATTAAGCGTGTCGTTTATGAATCCCGCGCTTTGCAAGTGCCAAGGGAATAGGCAGAATGGGGTTTTTGCACGTTGGCACTCGACGCTGCCCTGATGGGCATAGTCGCTTTAGGAGGAGGCATTAATCATGGGATTGCTAGACGACCTGAAAAAACAGGCAGAGGCTAAACTGCAAGCGCCAGTCGAAACTGACAATAAAGGGGCCAAGAACCACTATTTTGAACAGGTGCAGGACGCACTGAAAGCTGCAACAGCCTTCTTTAGTGAGCTGGCGGAATCTCTAAACGTGGTTAAACCCGATGTGCGCCGACAATTTTATATTGAGGGCAGCAGCAAATTATCCAATTTACTGCAGGGCGAATACATCGCACGTGACAATCGCACGACTCAAGGCGGCGTGGAATACCTGGCCGATGTCAGTTTACGATTTATTCTGCTCGGCAACGAAAAATTGACGTTCGACAAGGAGGCGCAGCAAGCCACCGTTATGAAGGAGTACCTCTGGGCCTACAGCCTGCCTTTCGAGCATCGCGATGTACGCGACGATAAAGGACGCATCGCACGCTGCATCATTACCATATCAAGCAAGGTCCCTTCTTCTGTAACACTGAACGGCAACGCCGATACCGGCATCATGCAATTGATACTGCGAAACGTGGAACTGCTCGGAGATGTCAAGCAGGCAATCGATGTCAGCTATATCACGACAGATTTCTTTGACGAGGTGGCAAAGGCGGTACTAGGGCAGCCCAATCGTCTGCGGGAATGGGGCCGGCCGCCTGATGCGCCACTGCCATTTTCCTTTGCGCCACCGCGAAACTGGTAGATTCAGAGGCCATCCGACGCGCGATTCACTGACGCCATCGCATCATTGATGAAGAGGTAATACACATGTTTGTCACTCCGCTTTTCAAATTGATGGCCGAAAAACAGGCATCAGATCTGTTTTTCACCACCGGCGCGCCCATACAGATCAAGATCAATGGCACCGTAATGCCCGTCAACAGCCAGAAGCTTGACGCGGCACAGGTCAAGCAGATTTGCTACGAACTGATGTCGCCCGAGCAAATCCGCGAGTTTGAGGAAATTCACGAGATGAATTTTGCCCGCCGCGGAGAAGCAGGCCCCGATGGCGCGGTCGGCAATTTCCGGATCAACATCTTCCAGCAACGCAATACCGTCAGCATGGTCGTACGCTTCATCAAGCCGGACGTTCCTGCCTTTGATTCGCTGGGACTGCCGACGATACTCAAAGAAGTCATCATGGAAAAGCTCGGTCTGATCCTGATCGTGGGGTCTACCGGATCGGGCAAATCCACCACCATGGCGTCGATGATTGATTACCGCAATTCAGTCCGCTCGGGCCACATATTGACGATCGAAGATCCGGTTGAATTCGCGTTTCAGCACAAGAAATCCATCGTCAACCAACGTGAAGTTCGCGTCGACACGCGCACCTACGAAGCAGCGCTGATCAGCGCCATGCGCGAGGCGCCGGATCTGCTGATGATCGGCGAAGTGCGCGACAAGGAAACCCTGCAAAGCGCCCTGCTTTTCGCCCAAACCGGACATCTGTGCATGACAACGCTGCATGCCAACAACAGCTATAACGCGCTTAACCGCATCGTCAATTTTTTCCCGCGCGACATGCGCGACGCGGTGCTCGCCGACTTGGCCATCGGTGTACGCTGTGTCATTTCGCAGCGCCTGGTGCGCACCGCCGATGGTCGCCGGGTGCCGGCGGTGGAAGTGCTGCTCAATACGAAATTCATCCAGGAATTGATCGCGAAAGGCGATCTCAGCGCTATCAAAGAGGCCATGGAACAAAGCATGGCGCCGGGATCACAAACCTTCGAGCAAGCGCTGTTCAAGCACTACATGGCCGGCACCATCACGCTGGACGAAGCGCTGGCCAACTCGGATTCGCCCACCAATCTGCGCTGGCTGGTCGATAATGCCATCAAAAAGGATGACAAATCCGGCGCATCGGCCGCGTCTGACGGCGCGTCGAAGCCGCAAGAAGACATTACCAGCATAAAAATTAACCTCGACGCGCTTGGCTAGCCGTCTACCGCTGACTGTAGGCGCGCTCGCGCGCCGTGCAGAGCAATGGTTCACCGAAGCGGGGCTTGCATACGGGCATGGCACCACCAACGCGCGCGACGAAGCGATCTATCTGACGCTGCACGCGCTCGGGTTGCCGCTGGATCAACTGCACGCCAAGCGCGCTGTAACGCCTGCGCAGGCCGTTCTGGCAACCGACCTTTTCAAGCAGCGCGTGCGGCAGCGTGTGCCCGCCGCGTATTTAACACAGGAAGCGTGGCTGGGCCCGCATCGCTTTTATATCGACGAACGCGCATTGGTGCCGCGCTCCTATGTCGCGGAATTATTACTCCAGCAATCGACGCCCGTGTGGCCGGCGAAAAACGCCGTGGTCAACGCACTGGACTTGTGCACCGGCTCCGGCTGCCTGGCCATCCTGATGGCGAAACACTATCGGCGCGCGCAAATCGATGCGGCGGATATAGCCGCCGACGCGCTTGATGTGGCGCGGATCAATGTGCGCCGTCACCGGCTGACGCGGCGGATTACCCTGGTGAAATCCAATTATTATCGCGCTCTGAAAAACCGCACGTATGATCTGATCGTAAGCAATCCGCCGTACGTCCGCGCCGCCGTCATGCGCAAACTACCGAAGGAGTATCGGCGTGAACCCGCACTGGCGCTGGCGGGCGGCGACGACGGACTGGATGCGGTACGAATCATTCTGGCACAGGCTGCCCGGCACCTGGCGCCGGGGGGATTACTCATCGTGGAATGCGGTCACGCCCGCGAGCGGGTGGAGCGTGCCTGGCCGCGCTTGCCGTTTTTTTGGCCGGAAACCAGTGGCGGCGACGACTGTGTTTTTGCGCTGACACGTGAAGACTTGTTGCGCGCCGTGCCGGCTCCAGGCGCAGCAGCCGCGCGTGGGGTTCGCGGCACACCTGCAACTTCCGGTCGACGCTGACCTTCGGGCGGCTGCGA
>CAMDDY010000441.1 GCA_945893125.1 Bordetella parapertussis | reverse complement strand
AAGCATCAGCGTATTAGGCAACCTCGTAGGCCTGACCGGCAACGCAACCCTCAACGCCAGCGGCTACACCGGAGGCGGCACCGTGCTCGTAGGCGGCGACTTCCAGGGCAAAAACGCAAGCGTCCAAAACGCCTTCCGCACCTACGTCGGTCCCAGTACCACGATCAAGGCCGACGCCATCACCAGCGGCGACGGCGGCAAGGTGATCGTGTGGGCGGACGATGTCACACGCTACTACGGCAGCATCAGCGCGCGCGGCGGCAGCCTTTCGGGCAACGGGGGTTTTGTTGAAGTATCGGGCAAGGGCTATCTCGACTATCAGGGCAGCACCAGTATCTCCGCGCCCAATGGCAAAGGCGGCACGCTGCAGTTGGACCCAACCGATATTACGCTGGTTGCAGAGGGCGGTACTCTTGACGACGAGCTCAGCGGGTCGACCGACAAAGACATATTGTTTGCCGACGGCGCGGCAAACACCATGTTATCAGTTACCGAGTTGACGACAGGATTTACTTCGGGCGACACCATACAACTGCAGGCCTCCAACAATATTACATTTGGTCAGACAGTCGCCCTGCAGTCCGGCGTAAATCTCAGTTTGAATGCCGGAAACCAGATCGCGATTACCGCGCCGCTCAGTACTACCAGCGGCGGAAACCTCGCCCTGACATCGGTGAATGGCAGCAATATTTCCGCCGATGTCACCACCAACGCACTCAACGCCACCGGTGCGGTAAGGAACCCAGCTTCGCCGGGACCAAGATCAATGCCAGCATCAAGGAAAGTCCCCGGCGTGATCATCTGGACGTGGAACTCAAAGTTCGCGATGTTCCTACTGCCCAATCGTTTGTTGGTATCACCGGGCATAGCCGGGACTTCAATAACGCCGTCAATCAGAACACCAGCTATACCCGGCTGACAGTCGGTCATCAGCAAAGTAATCTGTTTTATCGCGATCACGCGGCGACGGTAGCCTACACGACATCCCCCGACCACACTGACAAGGTATCGCAGTTGGGCCTATTCTATTGGCTGCCGTTGTACGGCTATCACACGAGCCTCAGCGCGTATTACACCAAATCCGATATAGACACGGGCACCGTGGGTGTGGGCGGACAATACTTCGCGGTCAGCGGAAGCGGTGCGTTCTGGGGCCTTCGCGCGACGTATGCACTGCCGAAATCTGGCGAATTCACACAGAATCTGTCGTTGGCCTACGACCAGAAGTATTTCGAAAATAAAGTCGCTTTCGCCGGCACGCCGCTGCCGGTTACAGCAGTGGGTGGTCAGCCGCTGTCGGCGCGCTACGCTGCACGCAGCGAGCAGTCTTGGGGAGGCGTGGGCGCACACGTTGAATACTCGCGCAATCTGAGCGGTAGCCGCGCCAATGACGCTGTCTCGTACGCCACGGCGCGTGCCGGTGCGCCACTGAATTGGCAAGCGTGGCGCTGGGGCGCCGATGCCAATTACACGCTGGGTTCAGGCTGGGCGCTTTCCGGCAAACTGCGCGCACAGCACACCAACGATGCGCTGATTCCGGGTGAGCAGTTTGGCTTGGGTGGCGCGGGAAGTGTGCGAGGGTTGCGTGATCGTGAATCTACAGGGGATCGCGGCTACACGTTAAACATGGAGGTGACTGCGCCGCCGGCATTTACTGGCGTTGTGCCGTTCGTGTTTTATGACGCCGGGCAGCGCACTCACGTAACGCCGCTGCCTGGTAGCGGAGACAAGGATAATGCCAGCAGCGTGGGAGCAGGTGTGCGCTGGACTTGGAGCAAAGGATTGGATGTTAATGTTACCTACGCGCATGTGTTGAACGGCGTCGCGGGTGGCACACCTCGCGGGCATGACAAGCTGGATTTTTCGCTGTTTTACCGCTTCTGAGTTAGCCGCTGTCCAGCGGCCGGAATTTTTTCTCCTGACATGTTCGGCTGCGAATCTCAGTAGGCGAGCGGTGAGCGCGCGTGCTGCATTTTCAAATACCCCATAGTTTTAGTATACTATTCGGTTCCTTCTCGCCGTTTTTGTTTAACCCCATGTTTTCACACATAAAAGAAGAAATCGCCGTGGTTTTCGAGCGCGACCCGGCTGCGCGCAATACGTGGGAGGTGGTCACCTGCTATCCCGGCTTTCATGCGCTGCTGCTCCATCGCATGGCGCATTGCCTGTGGGGCGCGGGCTTCAACTGGCTGGGGCGCTTCGTGTCGCACTGGGGACGCTGGATGACCGGCATCGAGATTCATCCCGGCGCCACCATCGGACGGCGCTTTTTTATCGATCACGGCATGGGCGTGGTGATCGGCGAAACGGCTGAAATCGGCGACGATTGCACGCTGTATCACGGCGTCACGCTCGGTGGCACGTCATGGAACAAAGGCAAGCGCCACCCGACGCTGGGCGCAGGGGTCGTGATCGGCGCAGGCGCGAAGGTGCTGGGGCCGATCACCGTGGGCGCACACGCCAAGATTGGTTCGAATGCGGTGGTGGTGAAAGACGTGCCGCCGAATGCAACGGCGATCGGCATTCCGGCGCGCGTGGTGGAAGCGCAGGATTCCAATGGCCGTTTCGCGGCGTATGCCGTGGGCCGCGACGAAAACGATCCGCTCGCGCGCACCATGAGCGAGATCATCAGTCACAGCAACGATACGGACAAACGTCTCGACCAATTGCTCGCGGAACTGGCGCAATTGCGTACTGCGTTGGATGAGCGGAACTCGCGGCAGCCATAGTTGACTAATTCAGTCGGGATAGGTATAGTTGAGTGGATTACTCGGCAATACGTATTTTAAGTAACTATTTGTTTTTAAACGATATTTTATAGGTGACCCTATGCGGCTCACAACCAAAGGGCGGTTTGCGGTAACAGCGATGGTCGATCTGGGCTTGCGTCATGGCAATGGCCCGGTGACTCTGGCCGAGATCAGCGCGCGGCAGAAAATATCACTGTCGTACCTCGAGCAACTGTTCGGCAAGTTGCGCCGCAAGCAGATAGTTGAAAGCGTGCGCGGCCCCGGCGGTGGCTACTTGATGGGCCGCGACATGCGTGCGTTGTCGGTGGCGGAAATTATTCTCGCGGTGGATGAGCCGCTCGATGCCACGCAATGCGGCGGCAAGGAAAACTGCCACGACGACCAAAAATGTATCACCCACGATTTGTGGGCGTCGTTGAACCAGCGCATTTTTGAATATCTCGGTTCGGTGACTTTGCAGCAGTTGGTGGATAACCAGCGCGCCAAAGAATCCGGCGTGGTGACGATGCATGATATGCGTCCGAGCGTAACCAAGCGCGCGACGGTGACGGCGTGAAAAGAAGTTTTGAATTTTTAGTGTTGAGTGTTGAGTTGAATCCGCGCTGCGGGGAACTGTCCCTCAACACTCAACATTCAAAACTCAAAACTCAACACTGATGTTTATATACTTCGATCACAATGCCACCACGCCGCTCGACGCGCGCGTGCTCGACGCCATGCTGCCGTTTCTGCGCGAGCAGTACGGCAATGCGTCGAGCCGGCACGATCTGGGCATCATGGCGCGCCGCGCTATCGATCAGGCGCGTGAGCAGGTGGCGGCGCTGGTGAATGTGCGTCCGCCGCAGGTGGTGTTTACCTCCGGCGGCACCGAGGCGAACAATTTTTTTATCAAGGGCGCGGCGGAGATATTGAAGCCGTCGCAGATCGCGGTGAGCGCGATTGAGCACCCGTGCGTGGCCAAGCCCGCCGAAGCGCTTGTGCGTAAAGGTTGGGCCGTGCGCAAGCTCGCCGTTACGCACGACGGCGTGGTGGATTTGCATGATGTGGATACCGCATTGCAAACCAAAACCGGCATCGTCTCGGTAATGTTCGCCAATAACGAAACCGGCGTCGTTCAGCCGGTGGTGGAAATCGCCGAGCGCGCACGCGCGGCACGCGCATGGATGCACACCGACGCGGTGCAGGCGCTGGGCAAGCTTGCGGTGGATTTCGAAGCGTTGAACGTGCATGCGATGACGCTTTCCGCGCACAAAATTTACGGGCCCAAGGGTGCGGGCGCGCTGATCGTGGATAAGCGTATTGAGTTGACGCCGCTGATCGCGGGCGGCGGTCACGAGCACGGCATGCGTTCGGGTACCGAAAACGTGCCTGCGATCGTCGGCTTTGGCGCGGCCGCTGAGTTAGCTGCGAGCCGTATCGCCGAACTTGCGCCGCGCCTGGAAAAACTGCGCGCGCGCGTCGAGCAGGGTTTAACGCAACTGGGCGCGGTGCTTTTTGGAGCGGCGTCAAAACGTGTACCCAATACCAGCTACTTCGCGTTCAACGGCATTGACGGCGAAACGCTGATTATCGAACTCGATAAATTGGGTTTTGGCGTGGCGGCGGGCGCGGCGTGTTCGAGCGCGAATCCGGAGCCGTCGGCGACCTTGCTGGCAATGGGTATCGCGCCGGACATCGCGCGCGGCGCGGTGCGCTTTTCGCTGGGTGCGGCGAATACCGCGCAGAACGTTGATGATTTTTTACAAGCAGTGAAACAAGTGGCGGCACGATTGAAAAATCTTACTGCCA
>CAMDDY010000440.1 GCA_945893125.1 Bordetella parapertussis | reverse complement strand
CATCGGATACGGCGCGTGGGCCACGCCCGCGTCGGTGCCGTCGAATTCGTAATCCTTGCCGCGCACGGTGAACGCCATGCGGTAGCCCACGGGGACCACGATCGACGTGGGCCAGATTTCGACATCGAGTTCAACCGTTTCGCCGGGTGTCAGCGGTAACGCTTCATCGTGCGTGTGCCACGGACGGTAGGGCTTGCTCTTCAGCGGATCACACTTGCGCTGCGAGGCGCGCAGCCAGCCCAGGCCCACCGGCGTGCGCGGGTCGTTGGAGCCGATGAACGTGACTTCTTTGCCCGCCGGGTCAATCACGCGTAGTGCGACGAATACATCCGCATCGGTGCTGTCGGATGACAGCCATAGCTTGGCGGCCACCGGCCCGGTGATTTCGAGGTCGTGCGTCATCGGCGCGGTGAGGAAAGTCACGCCATCGCCGTTGGTTACGTAACGTATTGTTTTATATGATGTTTTTGTTTCCGTGCCAAGACTGAAATCCTCCGGCTGCAAGTAATATTTTGTCCATTGTGTGCGCGCCAATGGCCATTCGGCTTCGGCGCGCAGTGCGAATTTTTCGCCGGGGCTGCGCACGTTGAGCGACACACGCGGCTGATTTTCCCAGCCGGTGTTTTCGCCTTTGAGAAAGTGGCCGAAGAATTTCTTTTGCAGCGCCACGCCATAGCCGCTGTAGAAATGCGTGAAGTGCGTGTCGCCGTGTACCTCCAGCCATTTTTGTTCGGACGCGGCGCGCAGATAGCCTTCAAAGTTGCCGCGTGGATGCAGGCCTTGCCCGCCCCAGTTGCCGGACGATAGCAGTGGCACTTTGATCTTGGAAAAATCAGGCATGCGCGCGCGGTAGTAGTCATCGATGAAAGGGCGGCGCAAAGCCTCGCCATCGACGTCGGCACGATTTGCCTTCAGTTGTTCAACGGTAAACGTATCCGGCCCGGCGATGGTGTCGCCGGTGACCGGATTGCGCGCGCCGTTATCACCCACGCCGTATTGCACGCTCAACACCTGGCGGTTGTACCAGGAGTTCAAAAAGTCACACAGAATGCCGCCGTGGCGCGACAGGTCGCGGTAATAATCCGACGCGCCTTCCCAGATGCACAGCGCGGCCAGATGCGTCGGTTGCAGCGCGCCGACCTGCCACTGGTTCATCGCGTAATACGAAATGCCGTTGATGCCCACCTTGCCGTTGCTCCACGGCTGCGTGCCCGCCCACTCGATGCAGTGGTAAAAATCCTGCGCTTCGCGCGCCGACCAACTGTCGAGCACACCGGGCGAGCGGCCCGCGCCGCGCGAATCCACGCGCACGCACACGTAGCTGTCGGGCACCCATTTTTCCGGATCGACCAGTTCCCAGTTTTGATATTGGTTGCTCGAGCCTTCGAGCGTTTCGGGCACCGCCTTGATGAGTCGCGCCCATTGGCTTTTGTAGCCCTCTTTGAAATCAAGACCCTTGGCGTAGGGGCCGTAAGTCAGGATCACCGGGTGTTTGCCTTCATTCAATGGGCGGAACACGTCGGCGCGTAACACGAGGCCGTCTTCCATGGTGATCGGGGCATCCCAATCGATGTGCATGCCGTCGCGGACTTCGCTTTTCATTTGATTCATGAGGTGGGTCAGAGAGTTGGAATAAGAGTGAGTCGTTCGATCAGGCAATCGCCGCCGCCCATTTCATAGTCGCGGCACACGCCGGGGCGGCGCTCGTAGATGCGGCACAACATCGTATCGCGGTCGAGTGCGGCGCACCAGCCGTCGTCAAGACGTGCCATCACTTGCCCGCCCCAGCGGTCGGTTTGCGTGTAACGGGCGGGAACATCGTCTTCGCCCATGAGGATGACTTCGAGTTTGCAGCAGTTGGCGCGGCAGGTGTTGCAATGAATGGCGGCGGGCATGCGCTGATTTTACGTGATGAAACTGTGGCAGAATGCCGCGCCTGTGATTTTTTTCACCCTAATAATTTTTCAGAAGCGCTTAATGCCCACCACCGTATCAGAAGCCGCACAGATCAAGATTGTTCAACTCATCGCCAAGGAACTCGGCGTCAACCCCAACCAGGTGGCCGCGGCCGTGGCGCTGCTCGACGAAGGCGCGACCGTGCCGTTTATCGCGCGTTACCGCAAAGAAGTGACCGGAAACCTCGACGACACGCATTTGCGTAATCTCGAAGAGCGGCTGATTTATCTGCGCGAGCTGGAAGACCGCCGCGCGGCCATCATTGCGTCGATTGCGGAGCAGGGCAAGCTCACCGATGCGCTGAAGCTTGCGGTCGAATCCGCCGCCACCAAGCAAGTGCTGGAAGATTTATATCTGCCGTATAAACTTAAGCGCCGCACCAAGGCGCAGATTGCGCGCGAAGCCGGATTGGAGCCGCTGGCGGATGCCTTGTTGGCCGATCCGACGTTGGCCCCGCAGCTTGAAGCCGCCAAGTACCTGATCGTAAAACCGGCTGCCGGCGATGTCGAGGCGATCAACATCCCCGATGCCAAAGCCGCGCTGGAAGGCGCGCGCGACATACTTTCCGAACGCTTCGCCGAGACGGCCGAACTGTTGGCCAAGCTGCGCACGCGCATGCAGACGCAGGGCATTTTGACTGCTACGGTGGTGACCGGTAAGGAAATGGCCGAGGAAGAAAAATTCCGCGACTACTATGCGTATTCTGAAACGCTGCGCACGATACCGTCGCATCGCGCGCTGGCGCTGTTCCGCGGGCGTACGTTGGGCGTGTTGTCCGTCACGCTGGGGCTGGGCGCGGAACTGGATGCACTGACGCCGCATCCGTGCGAAGCCGTGGTCGCGGCGCATTTCGGCATTGAAGATCGCAGCCGGCCCGCCGACAAATGGCTGGCGGACGTGTGCCGCTGGACCTGGCGCGTGAAGGCGCAGTTGCACATCAGCAGCGAGTTGATGCTGCAATTGCGTGAAGCCGCCGAAGCCGAGGCGATCAAAATTTTCGGCCGCAACTTGCATGAGCTGTTGCTGGCCGCACCTGCCGGGCCCAAGGCCGTGATGGGACTCGATCCGGGCATACGCACGGGTTGCAAAGTCGCGGTGGTGGACGCCACCGGCAAACTGCTGGAAACCGCCACCGTGTATCCGCATCAGCCGCGCAACGATAGGCAAGGCTCGCTGGCGGTGCTGGCGCGCCTCACGGTGCAGCACGGCGTGGAATTGATTTCGATAGGCAACGGTACCGCCAGCCGCGAAACCGACAAGCTGGCGATCGAGTTAATCAAGCTGGTGGCGACGCACAAGCCGGATCAAAAAGTCAGCAAGATTGTGGTGAGCGAAGCAGGTGCCTCGGTGTATTCCGCATCGGCGTTTGCGGCGGCGGAGTTTCCCGAGTTGGATGTGAGCTTGCGCGGCGCGGTGTCGATTGCGCGGCGCTTGCAGGATCCGCTGGCAGAACTGGTGAAGATCGATCCCAAGGCCATCGGCGTCGGCCAATACCAGCACGACGTGAATCAGCGCGCGCTGGCGCGTTCGCTCGATGCCACGGTGGAAGATTGCGTCAACGCGGTGGGCGTTGATCTGAACACGGCATCGGCGCCGTTGCTCGCGCGCGTGTCGGGTCTTAACGCCGTGTTGGCGAAAAACATCGTCGAGTATCGCGATGCCAATGGGCCGTTTGTGAATCGCAGCAGCGTGCGCAAAGTGCCGCGTCTCGGTGACAAAACCTTTGAACAGGCGGCGGGATTTTTGCGTATCAATAACGCGGGCGACAGCAAAAAGGCTAATCCGCTGGATCGCTCGTCGGTACACCCGGAGGCGTATCCCGTGGTCGAGCGTATCCTCGCGCGCATCGGCAAAAGCATCACCGAAGTGATGGGTCATCCCGAAGCGCTAAAGGGATTGCAAGCCGTAGATTTTATTGATGAAAAATTCGGCGTGCCGACGGTGCGCGATATCCTGACCGAGCTTGAAAAACCCGGCCGTGATCCGCGCCCGGAATTTAAAACCGCGACGTTTCAGGAAGGCGTCGAGTCGCTCAACGACCTGCGCGCCGACATGATTCTCGAAGGCGTGGTGACCAACGTGGCGGCCTTTGGCGCATTCGTGGATATCGGCGTGCATCAGGATGGGTTGGTGCATGTGTCGGCGCTGGCGAATAAATTTGTCAAAGACCCGCATGAGGTAGTCAAGCCCGGCCAGATCGTCAAAGTCAAAGTGCTGGAAGTGGATGTGAAGCGGCAACGCATTGCGCTCACCCTTCGGCTGGACGACACTGCGGCGTCACGCGCGCAACCACGGCAGGCGATGGTGACAGCGGGGGCAAAGCGCCCCAATGAGAGTCGGGGAAATGCGGCGCGTGACAATGTGCGACCTTCGCAGGAAGCCCCCAGCGCCATGGCGCTGGCGTTTGCGAAATTGAAGAAATCGTGATTCCCTGAAACAGATTCCGTAGGATGGGTACTGGCCATTGGCCGTAACCCATCACAAACACACGCACTTTCTCAGCGTCGGTGCCGTTGTGATGGGTTTCACCCATCCTACGGATTGCTATAGCGCAGGGCAACCTTTTGCGACTACGGCACCACATCCTCGGTAAACCACTCGGTCGGCAA
>CAMDDY010000439.1 GCA_945893125.1 Bordetella parapertussis | reverse complement strand
ATATAGACCGGCCTGCAAACCGCGCACGATGCGATAGGGTTCGCCCGACGGCGTGGGCGGATCCACGATCAAATCAAACATCACGGGTTTCGCGAACGACTGGCGGTTTGAATCGAGCACCAGCATCACGCGCGGCTTCAGGCGCCGCGAACGGTTTTGCGAAACCACCACGGCGACCTCGGTCGTGTTCAACTCCACCAGACTGCCCACCGGGAACACGCCCACGCACTGGATGAATTCTTCCACCAGTTCCGCCTTGAACATTTGATTACGCGCCGCGTAGAGATCATGCAATGCCTGCTGCACCGATTTCGGTTGCGCGTAGGGGCGCGCGCTGATCATGGCGGCGTAGGTGTCGACCAATCCGGCCATGCCGCCCAAGGTTGAAATTTCCTCGCCCTTGAGCGCTCTCGGGTAACCGCTGCCGTCATGGCGTTCGTGATGCTGATGTACGGCTTCGAGCATCAATTCCGTGGCGTCTTTCGAGGCGCGCAGGATCTCAACACTCTGCGTGACATGGCTCTGAAAAATTTTCAGTTCGGGCGGAGTCAGCCGTTCGCGCTTTTCCAGCAAGGCCCGCGGCAATTTGAGTTTGCCGATATCCTGCATCAGTCCCACCGTGCCGATGGCCTGCAACTGGTCTTCGGGCAAGCCTAAGTGACGGCCAAACGCAATCAGGTAAATGGCGGTGTTCAGTCCGTGATCATAGGTATAGGTATCCGCGCTCTTTAGCCGCGCCAGCCAGATCATGCCGTCTGGATTGCGCACCACCGATTCGACCATCCAACCCACGGCATCACTGACTTTTTCAAGGTCAAGCACCTTGTTATTCCGCAGGTCGGCGATAACCTCCTGCACCACGACCTCGACCTTTTGGTGAGCTTCCCGCGCCATCGGAAGCTCTTCCTCGATCAAGGTCTGATCCACATACACCGGCATGTCGGCGCCATGCGCCATCGGGCCGCTGCTAGCAGTGCCCGCGGCATCCTTGGCACCGATGCCGAGCCACCGTGCCAGTCGCTGCAGCAGCCCATTGCGGGCGGCCAGTTCTTTCTCGGTGTAGATCCGCACGCTTGCGTCCGGGTCGGTCGCGCGTTCGAGATACGCCCGCTCTTCGGTGCTCATGCCGGCGCCGGGACGAATTTCGATGGGCCGGGCCTTGGGCTTGGGCGCCTCCTTGCTGTCCGCGTAAATGGTTACCTTGGGCTCCCGCTCCGCGGGCTGTGGCGGCTGAGTTTCCGCCGCAGGCGGCGAGGATGAGAATGCAGCCTGGAATATTCTTTTGAGCGTGTTGAACAAACCGCCTTTCGGTGCATCCGGCGCGCGATCCTGATCCGCGCGTGACGCAGATCCACTGGGCGTCGACGCACGGGGCTGTGGCGCTTTATCAGCCGGATCAGGACGAAACTGATCGCCCAGCGACAGGCTGCGCTCGACATACACAAATTTGCAGCAGCCCTGCAGCTCGCTAATCTGTTCGTTCGAGTCGATGACGAAACCCTGAATCAGGAATGGCGTCTCGAGCCATGGCCGATCCAGTTCGGCGACGAACATGCCGCGCGCGAGTTTTTCGACTGGGATCTGTTCCTTCATGGTGCGAGTTTAACCGCGTTTCAGAACGAGGCCACGCAAACACATGGAAAGGTCATGCCGCCTGCTCCGGCGCCGCACCCGTGCGCACGGGCGCGAAGCGCTGCAACATCGCGCGCAACAACTTCGTATCGATGGGCTTCATCAGATATTCATCCATGCCGGAGCGCAGGCAAATATCGCGTTGCTCCGACGGCGCGTGCGCGGACAATGCAACAATCGATACGCGTTTGCCGGTCTGTGTTTCTTCCTTGCGTATCGCGGCAACCGCGTCAAAGCCGCCCATCACCGGCATTTCGAGATCCATGAACACCAGGTCATAGTTATTCTGCCGCAAGTTTTCAATCGCTTCCACGCCATTGTTGACCATCACGGATTGTACACCTTGTTTTTTCAGCAGTAACTCGATAAGTAATTGATTATGTTCGTTATCTTCGGCCACGAGTACGCGCATGCCGTCAACGCTGCCGGCAACCGCAGGCGCCGCTGCGGGTTCGGGGCTGGTAGTCACTGCCGCAGCGGGCTGCACCTTGAACGGCAGCTCAAATGCGAAGACCGATCCCTTGCCGGATTCACTGGTGACGCCGATGCTGCCCTCCATCAACTCCACCAGCGATTTGCAAATGGACAAACCCAAGCCGGTGCCGCCGTACTTGCGCGCCGTGCTGGCGTCGGCCTGTGCATAGCGCTGGAACAGGGCGCCCACCTTGTCCGGCGGAATGCCGATGCCGGTGTCGGTCACCGAAATTTTTACGCGCGGCGTGTCGCCGTCACGGTCCACCACCTGCGCACGCGTGGTGACGTTGCCGTCGACCGGGGTGAACTTGATCGCGTTGCCGATCAAGTTAAGCACGATCTGGCGCAGCCGCAGCGAATCACCAATCAGCGCGTCGGGCACGTCATCATCAACCACCAGATTCAGCGTGATTTTCTTCTCGCGCGCTTTCACCGCTTGCTCCTGCACCACTTCATCCAGCGTTTGGCGCATCTCGAAATCGGCGTACTCGATGTTGAGTTTGCCGGCCTCAATCTTCGACAGATCCAGCAAATCGTTAATCAGCGTGAGCAATCGTGTGCCGGCATTCTTGATGCGCCGCGAGTAATCCTGCTGCGTCGGATTCTGCGCCGAGGTCATCAGCACATCTGAAAATCCAATGATGGCGTTCAGCGGCGTTCTGATTTCATGGCTGGTGTAAGCCAGAAAATCGCCTTTCGCCTGATTGGCGTCCTCCGCCACCTTCTTGGCGACTTTCAAATCGGCCTCGGCCCGTTCGCGTTCGGTTACCACCTGCGCAAACAGCCGGTTCGCCGTCTCGGCGCCACGAATCATCGCCGCATCCGACGCGCCGCGCCGCTCGAAGTGTTCTATGCTCGCGGTGAGACGCGCGCGATAGCGGTCCAGACTGAACCACACCGTCAGGAACAGCGCTAATATCAACGCCGCCGGCACCGCATAACCGACCGCATCCAGCACCATCAACCGCACCACCAGGGTCAGCAAGGCAGGCGCCAAAAAAGCTGTCAGCGATTCGCGCGACGGCGAGATGGTCTGCGCCGTTACCGCAACCAGGGCAAGCGCCGCGAGCAAGGTCACACTCTGCGGCAGGCTGGAGTCATCGAAGAACGCATACGCGGCCCAGCCCCATGCGCAGCCGATCATAAAATTGCTGCCGGTGACTATGTGCGTCCAATTCTCATCTTCTTTAAGACTGTCCTGCGCGCGCAGATAGGCGCGATGCAGCAGGAAACGAATCGTTATGACAAGCAGGATGCACACAAACCAAATGAGCATGTGCGTCGCACCCGCCGTGCGCCATAACGCGATCAGAATCAGCACTGCGGCGGCGGCATTCGCAGCCAAGCCGTAGCCGCTGACGCTCTCGATCAGCGCCATCTCATCCGCGCGAATAACCGCCCCTTTTCGCCGGTCTGATGGATTGCCCGCGGGGGCATCCTGAGAAACGGGTAACGACATATTGGTCTTTTTTTTGCGCCGTAGAACAAGCCTTTGCCCCATTGGCATGGGCTTAAACCCAGCGTAGCACTCTATCCCTCCTTTTTCGGAAATTCTACTCCGATACCGATTGTTTACAGATTCTTTACAATCGGCAGCATACGCCGAAAGCGCCTGCGGCCCTTCAATCCGCGCGGATTCCGACGTCTTTGATGACTTTGCCCCATTTGGCCATTTCAGACTTGATGGTCTCGGCCGCGACTTGTGGCGAGCCGCCCGTCGTCTCGCTCCCGCCGGCTTGAAGCTTGTCGCGCACCTCCGGGGTATTCAGTTGCTCTCAATCAATAAAATGCAGTATTTACGGCTCGCCCTCACTCGTAAAGCCCCGTGGAGACTCGTTGAGATGTTTCATGAACGTTCCTCCACTGATTACGGAAAACCGCGCATACAAGTTAAAGTGGCAGAGCGCTGGGTATGCGGTATTCGCCCGGCGCAACAGGCAATATACGCTCTCCATCACGGCCTCACGAATGCAGAGCGCAATCGGTCACCCGCGCATCGACCGAATAATCCTACACAGCGCCTACACGAACGCACGAAAGAAAAATGACCTGCACACAAAAGATTGTAAGTCATTGATTTTACTGGTGGCCAAGGTCGGAATTGAACCACCGACACACGGATTTTCAGTAGCGGTGGCAATATATCCTCGGATATCCCGAATAAGGAAAAGCCCTGAAGAATCAGCGAAGATACGTACAATTAATTGCAATCCACTTACCGGAAATACCCGAAAAATCCCGCGTTTTCTTGGCACGATTACACCAGAATTACACCAAAAAAGTTCACCTACGCTCATACGTTACAGCCTGTAACCGCTAAGGAGTCAAGCAATAACAACCTGAACAAATTCATTCGACCGCACTCATTCGCGGCGGCAAGCTGTAATTCCATTCGCCGTGAAACGTATCGCGCTTGATGGCAAGAGCGGCGTGCTCCTTGTCGGAGATTTTGATCCCCTTCGCAT
>CAMDDY010000438.1 GCA_945893125.1 Bordetella parapertussis | reverse complement strand
GCCCGCGCTGAATCGATTGCAGATGATACGTGTTGCGAATGCGATGCCGGCGTCGAGCCGGCATCGCCGGGCAGTCATGCTGTAGCCGGTCGGAGGTGAAAAAAACAACGGGCGCCCAAGCGCCCGTTGTTAATGTAACTATAGTAACTACATGTTTTTTTAAGTATTTTTTGTGTACTTGCCGCTTAACTGCGGTGTCAGGCCTTCGAGTTTTTTGTTCGCGCGATCGAGCCGCGTTTCGCGCGACCAGGTGCGTTTCAGATCGTCGCGGATGTTGATGGTGAGCTTGCCGCACTTTTCGACTTCGAGTTCGATCTTGTCGCCATCCTGAAAGCCGGACAGGCCGCGGTGATTGGTGCCGGTGGCGACGATGTCGCCGGGTTCGAGCGTGTGGATCGACGAAATCCACTCGATACAGCGCGGAATCTTGTGCGCCATGTCGTCGGTGTTGAAGTTCTGCTTCACCTCCCCGTTGACCTTGAGCGTGATTTGCAGCTTGTGCGGATCAGCAATTTCATCGGCGGTCACAATGAAGGGCCCAATCGGCGCAAACGTATCACGCGACTTCATCTGGAAAAACACATTGGATGGCGGCGGCAGGCCACGCGCGGAGCCGTCGATAAAACACATGTAACCGAAGATATGTTTCATCGCATCGGCGGCCTTGACGTTGGTGGCGCGCTTGCCGATGACCAGTGCAATTTCGGCTTCACCTTCAAACAGCGAAGCGGGCACGTCGGGCAGCACCATGGTGTCGCCGTTGCCGATGATCGCACTGGGCGCTTTGTTAAACGCGTTGATCGGCGCGGGCGCTTCGCGCGTGCCGTCTTCCATGAAATTCACCGCCATGCAATCGATGGTGGCGGGGCGCAGCAGCGGCGGGCGAATCCTGACCGAGCTGAGCGGAACACCGGCGCCACTGGCAGCGGCGGCCTCAAGCTTGGCGCGCCAGTTGTCGAAATCCGCGATCAGATTGTTGATGAGATCGTGCGGGCCGGTGTGTGGGATCGACTGCACCACGGACGATACGTCCACGACCGTGTCGTTGTTGGTGCCCTTGACGATGCCCAGTTTGAAATCATCGAAATACATTATTTTCATGGTGGTTCCTTTGGTTGAGGAGGAGAAACGCTATTCCCTCCCCTTCAGGGGGAGGGCTAGGGTGGGGGTGGGGTTAGCGCGATAGCAACGATAACAATAAATCAAGCCGCCACTGCCGCGCGCACCGGGCTGGCCGAAATCAACGCCGTCATCGCGCGCACATCTACGAGTTTTTCAAACCCCTGTATTGTGGCATACAGCGGCGCGATATTGGCGTCGTGAACGATGCCGCGCACACAGCCGTCGAACTTGGCTTTCATGCGCTCAACCGGTAGCGGGTTGGCCGAGGTGCGGCCATACGGTTGATCGAGTTTTTTCGTGAGCACGCGGCCGTCGGTGAGCGTAATGCGCACTTCGGCGGCGAAATGGTTGTCGGCGGGGAACTGCTCGGTGGTGTAGGTGGCGGATGTGATGCGCTTCAAAAGCGATTGCATCGCGGGCTCGCGGTAGGCGTTGTTTTCAAAATGTTTGTCGAGCACGCAGCGGTCGGCCAAAGCGCGCGCCGCCACGTACTGCACGCTAAAGCGCGCATCGACGTCACTCTTCGGATCGGGCCGGTTGGTGTGTTCGAGACGGCGCGGATGGGTCCAGGTTTGCAGCTTTGCCACCCTCTCCGGTGTTAGATCATGTTCCTTGGTGAGATCAAGCACCGCGTCCACCACCGGATGCGTGCTGCCGCAGCAGGTGTATTGCTTGATGGCGATGCCCGGCTTGACGATATCCCACGGCGCGCCCCACTGCGGAAAAATTTTCGCCACATCGTAATTACCCTCGCCATTGAACACATTGAGGTAACCCTGCTTGTGTTCAAATGCGCCGGGGCTGGCGGTGAAGCCCGCGCGCGCCAGCACGGTGGCGAACAACGCACTGCGCGCGCAGTTGCCGACGTGCAGCGGCTTGGTGTCGGTGCCGAAGTTGGATTTAACGCCCGCCGCCATCGACGCGGCCATCGCCAGCGCAATGGCGGTTTTTTCTGGCGACAAGCCCGCGAGATAACACGCCGCCGCCGTGCCGCCGAAAATGCCAATGGTCACCGTCGGATGCCAGCCCTTGGTGTATTGATGAAAGTTCAGACACAGCGACAGCTTGCATTCGGTTTCAAAGCCCACCACGTAGGCCGCGATGAATTGCTCGCCGGTCGCGCCCATTTCATCGGCCAGCGCAAACAGTGCCGGCAGCACCGCGGCCGACGGATGCCCGCCCAGCGTGTTGCTGCAATCATCGAGATCCAGCGCGTGCGCGGCGGTGCCGTTGATTTGGGCTGCGTCGAGCGCGGCAACACGGCGATCCTGCCCGAACAACAGGCTGGGCCCGCTGGAGCCGGTGGTGACGCGCGTGACGATTTGCGTGCTCTTGTCGCGGCTGCCCGCGATCATGCAGCCGATGGTGTCGAGCAGGCCGACCTTCGCCCAGTGTATGGCTTCGGGCGGCAGATCGGCGTAGCGGGTTTCGAGGATGCGTTTGGCGAGATCG
The DNA here is from genome assembly GCA_945893125.1 of Bordetella parapertussis. GTDB lineage: Bacteria > Pseudomonadota > Gammaproteobacteria > Burkholderiales > SG8-41 > UBA5216. The sequence goes on along the minus strand of CAMDDY010000438.1, from coordinate 2,008 downwards.
GTGGCTAGGGTCATGGGTGGTCCTTTTGCGGCTGTTTAAAACATAAAATCTTTTGACGCGGATTTCACGGATTTACGCAGATTACCCCTCCACTGTCGTTCCCGCGCAGGCGGGAACCCATAACACAGTGCCACTTGAGACGCCTTATGGATACCCGTCCCCGACTAAAACATTCGAGGACAGGCTCTGCGCGGGTATGACGGGTTGGTGTTTAATCTGCGTTCATCTGCGTAAATCTGTGTCAAATGGTTTTAGCAGTGTGACGTTGGTTGTGTCTACTACTCCGCCCGTATGCTGGCTTCTTTAACCAGTTTATTCCACTTGGCGACTTCGGTTTTGATGTGCAACCCAAACGCCTCGGACGTGCTGCCCACCGGCTCGGAGCCGTCGGCGGCGAGTTTGTCCTTGATGTCGGAACCCCGCAGGGCCTTCACCGTTTCGGTGTTAAGTCGCGCGATGATCGCGGCGGGTGTTTTCAGCGGTGCGACCATGCCGTACCAACCCGCGACTTCGTAGCCGGTGACGCCTGCTTCGTGCATGGTGGGCAAATCCGGCGCACCCGCCGAGCGTTTGGCGGTGGTGACAGCCAGCGCGCGCACGCGGCCGCCTTTTAATTGCGACTGTGCTTGCAGAATGGTCGAGAACAGCAGTTGTATTTGCCCGCCCACCAGATCAGTCAACGCGGGCGAGCCGCCTTTGTACGGAATATGCGTCATGGTGATGCCGGCCATCGAGCACAGCAGCGCGCCCGACAAATGGCTCAGGCCGCCGGTGCCCGATGATCCATAGTTGAGCGAGTTGGGTTTTGCCTTCACCAGCGCGATCAGTTCCTTCACGCTCTTTGCGGCTACCGACGGATGTAGCGCCAGTGCGTATGGCTGCGACGTGGCCTGCGTGATCGGCGCGAGATCAGTGATGAGATCGTACGGCAGTTTTTTCATGATGCTCGGGTTCACCGAGTGGCTCGACGAAATCATCGACAGCGTGTAACCGTCGGGTGGCGCCTTGGCGGCGATGTCGGCGCCGATGGTGCCGTTGGCGCCCGCGCGGTTATCGACGACGACGGTTTGGCCGAGCGCTTCGGTGAGCTTCATCGCAATCGCGCGCGCGGTGATGTCGGTGCCGCCGCCGGGCGCGAAGGGCACGATCAGGCGGATGGGTTTGGTGGGGTAGGGCTGTGCCTGGGCCAATGCGCTGCCGCCACTGAGTACGCCAATGATAAATGAATATAAGTATTTGTTTTTAAACATAATTTTACTTAATCTCAATATCCATCAGCGGCGCATACTGTTGTCCGCCATGTCCATCGCTGTCGCGCGGATCGCCCTGAAAAAACGGGCGCGGTATCGACGCCTTGATCGCGAACGCGTGATCGCAATAAAAAAACTTCACATCGCTCACCGGCAGGTTGTAGCGCTTGGCAATTTCTTCGCGCGTCAACGCGCCGGAATTTTTCACGCGCTGATAGATGGCGTCGTCATCGAACATGATGTCGAAGGTGAGTTCAAATGGCCCGGCGTTTTTGCTTCTGATCAGGCGCGCGAGTTCCGCGAGTTGGGTCATTGCGGTAACTCCTTCACGGTGGAACCATTCACATCGTAGAGCGACATCGGGAACATTTCGGTGGGCGAGTCAGGCTCAACCACATGATTGACGTTGAATTTGTACACCGCGCCGCGCTCCATCTGGTTATACGGGCAGGCAATCGCGGTGATGAGACCGCTCCATTCGGGGATCGGCAGATGCAGCGCCTGATGACGAATCACACCGGCGATGGTGTTGGCGATGTCCTGAGTGGGTGCTGTGGCTTCAAAAATCAAACACAGCTCGTGCGAGCGAATTTCTTTCACCGGTTCGAGCGGGCCCATGGTGCCGTTTTTGCCGTAGATACGAATGTTGAGCAGATAGTCGGCTTGGCTTAATTTGTCGCCGAACACCATTTTCACGCGTGCGTGTATTTTTTCGGTGACGCGCGCGGTCCAGTCGTCGATCTGACGGATGATGAACG
>CAMDDY010000437.1 GCA_945893125.1 Bordetella parapertussis | reverse complement strand
GTCGGCTTCGGTACGCGATGCGAGCTTCGACAGCCCCAGCGAATCGCCCACCAGATCGGCGTGACGATATACGTCGGCACGCTGGTAGTGGTGTCCGAGGATAGCCACGCGCTTTCCCAGCGCCTTCTTGGCGGCCACTATGCGCGGCTGGCAATCGTCGTCGGCCAGCGGCTTGTAACGATCAAACTGAATGGTAACTGTGTTGCTGGTTTCCATAACGCCCTTTCACTTGCGCTTTTGTTCCGCCATTACATACCATAAATAGCGGGGAAGCTTGGAAAGATATCACACTGAGACCCAAAAGCGAGTCCGGAATTCCCATAACCGGATTATCAGTAATGCTCCAGGGGATATTGGGTTTACCGGATACTTATTCAACTGTGCGATTTAACACCTTGTTTCCACGGATTCTTTCCGGAAGCTCGCGAATCGCTGCCGTGTTGCTCCAGGAAAAACATTTTTCGGCGGCCTCTTGCCACGGCAGCCAGATGTATTGCGTGTGCTCGTTGAGCGCTAACGTGACCGGGGTAGCCACAGGCAATTCCAGGCTGAACACGTGCTCGGTGTTGTGCGTGGTGCCCGGCGCGTAGCGACCGCTCCAGCGCGAAAAAATCTCGAATTGATTCTGCTTGTGCCAGTTGCTCAATGGATATAGGCGTGCATCGATGCCGGTTTCTTCGCCCACTTCGCGCACTGCGGTGGTTTCCAGCGGCTCGTCCCCGGCATCAACGCTGCCGGTCACCGATTGCCAAAACCCGGCGCGGTCGGCTCGTTCAATCAACAGTACTTGCAGATCGGCGGTATGTATTACCACCAACACTGAAATCGGAATTTTGTAGGCCAATCCAGACTAACCCGTGTCAGTAAGCACGCAGTGCCTTGGCTCCGTCCACCAGCACCACAAAGGCCGTGTCCTTGCTCTTCCAGTAAACCGCAGCCTCGGCAAATACGTCGAGGGCGGTTTGATAGTCATCCGGCGAAGCCTTGGCAAATTTTTCAGCGCCGGTAATGTGCAACACGTAGCCCTTGCCGCCGAGCCAGTTGAAATCGCGCACGCAGTCCGCCAGCGCGTCCCAGTTGCCGCCGAAATACGACGGCAGCTTCAATTGTTTCGCACATGCCGCCAAAAACCGCTTCTTGTTGGAGACTGTGGACAACGGCAATTCCAACCACACGAACGTGCCTTTGCCGGCGGCTTTACGCAGCGCATCCACGGAGACGGGCGCGCGGTATACACCGGAGCGCGTGGCTTCTATCGTTCCCGCATTCGCGCTCATGGCACTATCCGCTTGAAAGTTTTATAGTGATCGTCGCTGTAGTACTTTTCGCCGCTTTTACCGGTAACCACGCGCCGCGCGCCGCGATGTTTGACGCCCGGCGTCTTGACCGTGAACTCGTGGTAATAGCCGCGATCCTTGATCGGCAGACGCTTTTCAAAATTGCCGAATACGATGCCGTCTCGATCAAACGGATACGGCCCGCCTTTCTCGATCAACTTGAGCGTGTCGCGCGCCTCCGGCGGCAAGTCCTTGACGGAAATATCCGCCAGCGCGGCCTGGATGCGCTGCGGCGCCCCTTCACGTTGCGCCGCTGCGGGCGCCGGAGCCAGCATCAGCACCAGTGCCCAAATAACCCCTAAGCATTTGAATCTATTGATTATTTTTTTCACTGCTGGTTACCCTGTTTTTTCACTTCCTTACCTAACGCGCAGTGAGCCGGCAAGGATGACCCGTTGTTCACGCGACGGGCGTTTCTATTTTCCGTAGCCGTATATGCAATTCGCGCAACTGCTTTTCATCCACCACGTTCGGCGCCTGCGTGAGCAAACATTGCGCGCGCTGCGTTTTCGGGAACGCGATCACATCGCGTATCGATTCCGCGCCCGCCATCATGGTGACGATGCGATCCAATCCGAACGCGATACCGCCGTGCGGCGGCGCGCCGTATTGCAAGGCCTTCAACAGAAATCCGAATTTCGCGTCGGCTTCTTCGGCGCTGATGCCCAGCGCGGTAAATACTTTCGATTGCACATCCTGACGGTGTATACGCACCGAGCCGCCGCCGATTTCCCAGCCGTTAAGTACCATGTCGTGCGCGATGGCACGTGCCGCACCGGGGTTGGATTCGAGCAAATCGTCATGCCCCGCCGCCGGTGATGTAAACGGATGATGCATGGCGTTCCAGCGCTTGCCTTCTTCGTCCCACTCGAACATCGGGAAGTCGAGCACCCACAGCGGCTTCCAGGTTTTTTCGGCGAAGCCGCGCTCGTGGCCGATTTTCGCGCGCAATGCGCCGAGCGCTTCGTTTACGATTTTGGCTTTGTCCGCGCCAAAAAAAATCAGATCGCCGTTTTTCGCACCAGTGCGTTCAATCGCCGCCTTGAGCGCTGACTCGGATAGATTTTTGACGATAGGCGATTGCAAGCCAGTGTCGTTTAACTGCGTGACATCGTTGACCTTGATGTAGGCCAGACCCTTCGCGCCGTAGATTTTGCTGAACTCGGTATAGCCATCGATCTCGCCGCGCGTGAGCGATGCGCCGCCCGGCACCAGCAATCCGGCAACGCGCCCGCCCGGGGAATTCGCGGGGCCGGAGAATACTTTAAACGCCACATCCTTCATCGCGTCGGTGAGTTCGGTGAGCTTCAACGCCACGCGCATGTCAGGCTTGTCGGAGCCATACAGCGACATCGCGTCATCGAACGACATACGCGGAAATGGTTGCGGCAGATCAATATCCAGCACCTCTTTAAACACGGAGCAGATCATTTTTTCCATCATGTCCGTGATTTCGAGTTGCGTCAGGAACGACGTCTCGATATCAATCTGCGTGAATTCCGGCTGGCGGTCGGCGCGCAGATCCTCGTCGCGAAAGCAGCGCACGATTTGATAGTATCGGTCATAGCCCGACACCATCAGCATCTGCTTGAACAACTGCGGCGATTGCGGCAGCGCGAAAAATTCGCCAGCATGCACCCGTGACGGCACCAGGTAATCGCGCGCGCCTTCGGGCGTGGAACGCGTCAGCATCGGCGTTTCGATGTCGATAAAACCGAGTTTATCCAGGTAGTTACGTATCGCCATCGAAGTGCGGTAACGCAGCCGCATGTTCTTTTGCATCGCCGGACGCCGCAGATCCAGAAAGCGATATTCGAGGCGCACGTTCTCCGACAAGCTCTCGTCGTCCATCAGGAACGGCGGCGTCAGCGACGGATTCAAAATTTCAATCGACTGCGCGAGAACTTCGATCTCGCCGCTCACCAGATTGGCGTTGACCGTACCCTCGGGGCGCGAGCGCACCTTGCCGGTGATACTCACCACGAATTCGTTGCGCAGCGTTTCCGCGGTTTTGAACGTTGCGGCATTGTCCGGATCGCAGACGATTTGCAGCAAGCCTTCGCGGTCGCGCATGTCGATGAAGATAACGCCGCCATGATCGCGCCGGCGATGCACCCAGCCCTGCACCGTGACGACCTGCCCCAGATGTTTGCGGCTCACCAGCCCGCAGTATTCACTACGCATGATTTAAACCTGAAATTTCAAAAAGAAGTGAGTTACTCTTTCACCGTCGACGGCACGCCCTGCTGCAATAGGCGGGCGCCGGCATTTTTACGATCTTTGAGGTTATTGTCCGATGTCACCACGCCCATGGAAATAATGTATTTCAGGGCTTCGTCAATACTCATGTCGATCTCGATCACTTCGCTGCGTTTCACGAAAAAATAGAACCCGTTCACCGGACTCGGCGTGGTCGGGATAAACACTGCGACGTGTTCTTCGGAAAAACGGCTTAACAACTCGCTGGGTACATTGGTCTGTAACGCCAGCGACCAGGCCTGCGGATGCGGATAGCGCACCAGCAGCACCTTGCGAAATGCATGCCCTGAGCCGGAAAATAGCGTGTCGCTGACCTGCTTCACGGCCTTGTAAATGGAATTCACCACGGGGATGCGCAGCAGCACGCCCTCCCAGAACGCCACCAGTTTTTGGCCGATGAAGTTTGCCGCCAGCACGCCGGTGAGGAACACCACCACCAGCGTGAGAATCACACCCAGGCCGGGAATGTGCATGCCGAGCCAGCTTTCGGTGCGCAGCGCCTGCGGCAACAGACGCAGCGTTTGATCCATCGTGCTCACCAGCAGGTTGAGCACCCACAGCGTGATGGCCAAGGGCACCCAGATCAGCAGACCGGTAATCAGATAGCGCTTGAAAAAACTTTTCTTGGACATGAAGTTGGAACGGCTTGCTGAACTAGGATGGCGAATCCGCGCGATGACGATACGGCGTAATACGCATGGCACATTGCAAGCCGCCCCTGTACGTTACCGCGGCTTTGCGCTTGGCAAACACGCGTTCAGGCGCTGCTGGATGGCGCTGGCGTGCTGGATGCCGCTGGCGCAGCCTTACTGGTTGACGATGCCGCGCTGGCCTCGGATTTGGCGGATTCGGATTTTGCGGTTTCGGATTTTGCAGTTTCAGATTTGGCGGTTTCGGAATTTCCACCTGCATCTTTTTGTGCGCTTTCGGTTTTTTTAGCCGCGCCCGCCGTATTGCTGCCGCCACTTTTGAAATCCGTCACATACCAGCCGCCG
>CAMDDY010000436.1 GCA_945893125.1 Bordetella parapertussis | reverse complement strand
CAGAACTTCGTGCTCGTGCCACAGCTCAACTATCTGGCTGAAGGTGGTGTCGTCGATGTCTTGCGAGAGATCGATGCCAACGACTTCCGCGCCGAGCGCGGCGCCGGTAGGGCGAACGGAAAGCATTTTCTGGGAACTCCAAGCGTGCTGACTCAGTAAGGGCCTCACTATAGCGTAAGTGTGCGCCGTGCATTTCTTGTGGTACGTGCGGAGTTTGAATATTGCACGGCAAAAGCGACATCATGTTGATAAAATTCAACTCAACGCCCAACGCTAAACTGCTGTCCTGCGCGGCGGCGCCTCGATGGTGCCCATGTGAAAGCCGAAATGTTTGCGCGCGCGATCGGCAAAATAGTGCGTTAACGTGTTGCGCACGGTGGCGAACGCGATCTGATCCCACGGCACGTCGGCTTCGGCAACGAGTCGGGTTTCCAGCGTTTCTTCACCGGGCTTGAAGTTGATATCGAGCAAGCGCGCGCGAAACAGCAGATACACCTGGTTCACATGCGGAATGTTATACACGGCATACAGTGCGCCGATTTCGACGCGCGCGCAGGCTTCTTCGAGCGTTTCGCGCGCGGCGCCGGCGGCGAGTGTTTCGCCGTTTTCCATGTAGCCTGCGGGTACGGTCCACAGGCCATGACGCGGTTCAATCGCGCGGCGGCATAGCAGAACCTTGTCCTCCCATTCGGGAAGACAGCCTACCACCATGCGCGGATTCTGATAATGAATGGCGTCGCAGGCGTCGCACACATATCGCGGCAGCGAGTCGCCGGGCGGAATTCTGTGCGCGACAGGCGCGCCGCAATGGCTGCAAAATTTCATGGGGATGGCTTTCAGTAGCCGATACTATACCGCACGCACTTGCCGCGTGCCGGTGAACTTTCGATCAACTTTCGAGCTGATAAATAGTCCGGTTGGCGCGTGCAGCCGGCCGCTGATCTCGCGTCCCAGGTTAGTCATCAGTTTAATGGCGAGCGTCGGATGCGCCGTGCTTAAGCGCATAAAACGCTCGCGCGATAACACGTAGCAGATCAGATCATCGTCGGCTTCCACCGTTGCCGAGCGCGCCTCGCGATCGAGTAGCGCCAGTTCGCCAAATAGCGTGCCGGAAGAAAACGTGACCAGCCGCATCGAGCGGTTTTCGCCGGGCATGTGCATACGCACGCTGGCATTGCCCCTGGCAAGCAGGAAGAGTTCATTGCCGGCATCGCCTTCGTTGAACACGGTGCCGCCGCGGGGATATACGCGGCGTATCAAGGCAGCCTGAATAATCGACAGTTCGGTGTCGTCGATGCCTTCCATCACGTCGAAGCGCGCCAGCGGAAACTCGCCGGCAAGTTCGCTGTTGCTCGGCACGGTCAGCAGCACGCGATCTTCGGCCCATTCCAGGGCTGCGTCTGCATCGTCAAAAAGGTATTTGGCTCCCAGCGCCGCCGTAACACCGCTGTCGCGCAACATGCCGGCTACTTCCGCGCGGTCGCCGGCGCCGCCCAGCAATAACTGCTGGCCGTTTTTTGCGAGGCGATCCTGTCCCTGCAGGATAACGCGCGCACCCGAACTGTCCATTTCATTCACCCGTTTGACGTCGAGTATGACGTACGTGGCGTCGCCGGACGCAAGCGCGTCCAGCCGGGCGTTCAGGGCATCCGAGGTGCCGAAAAATACTGGCCCTTCCACTTCGAGTACGGCAATCTGCCCGCCGTGTTTTGCCAGTGCGGCGGTTTGCACGGGGTCGCGAGTCTTGCGTGAATGGATCGTGTCGCCGCAGTACTCGCGGCGGATTACCGATTTGCTGATGCGAAACAGGAAAATCGCGATAGTGACCACAAAGCCCATGAGCACCGCGAGTCCGATGTTGGCGACGATGGCCATGATCGCGACAATCGCGACGATCGATAGATCGGCGATTACGCCATCGCGGTTGTCGGCGCGACCGCGAATTATCTTGATCAGCATGTCCAGCGTCCAGCGGTCGAATAACTGAATCGCCGCCGCGATCATCATGCTTGCTATCACTACCCGCGGGATGAGGCCGATCAACGGCAGCAAGAGGCCGCTCAGGATCAGGGCTACATACACCAGCACCGATGCCGGCCCGGTGCCGCCGCTGCGCTGATTGGCGTGACTAGCCGCCATGTTGATGCCGGTACTGATGCCGCCAAAGCCGGCGGACAACATGCTGGCGAGGCCCTGTGTATACATCTCGCGATTGCCTTCGCGCGGCTGTCCCAGGCGACGCTCGGCGAGGTGCGCGCCCAGCAAGGTATCCAGCGCGCTGATCACGGACAGACTGGCGGCGCCCGATAACACCGGCAACAACAGCATCTGGTATTGCGGCATCAGTATCAGATCGATGAATTTGGCGAAATAATGCGGCGTGGGCATCGACCAGTCGATATTGCCGATCAACGGGCCCAGTTTTTCCCGCAGACCCGCTCCGATCAGTGCGTAAAAAACCACGGCGCCCACGAGGAGTCCGATAATATTGGAAGGCACGGCGCGTGTTATACGCGGTATCAGCAGGATGGCGCCGCACGTGAGCAAACCGACGGCCAGCGTATACGGTTGTATCTGATCCATGTGCTCCGGCAGCGCGCCCAGGCTCGTGCCGGACGGCAGGCCGAGCATGATCGGTATCTGCGCGGCAAAAATCAGTACCGAGCCCGCAACCTGAAATCCCGCCAATACCGGCGCCGGCAGGTATTTCGCGAACACGCCGAATTTCAATATGCCATAGAGTGTTTGCAGCGCCCCCGACAAGAACACCATCAGGAACACCAGGCCGATCAGCATCTCGGGATCGTGAATGCCAGCCTCATTATGTGCCGCCGTCACCAGATTTTGTGCGACCAGCGCGCTGATCAGAAAGGTGACGATACCGCGCAGTGAATAGATGATGGTGCTTTTGCCGCCGCCGGTCACGGCGGCGACGAGGCCGCCGCATATGGCTGCATAAAGCCCCGCCAGCACGCCGTGTTGCACAAACTCGGCGCCCAGCGGCGCCAGCGCGAGCATGCCGAAGCCTACACACACCGGCACGCTCAGCACGGCAGCGGTGACGCCGCCCATGACGTTGCCGCTGATGAATTTCCAATTCACGAATATCATGTAACTAATTGTTTTTAAACAATAAATTATGATTTATCTATTTCATGCGCAAGACTGAACGGCGTATGCTCGCGCAGTTCATCGATGTACTGTTCAATGCCTTTTTTCTCGCGCGCGAGAAAGTTTTCGACCGCCGCCGCAAACTGCGGCTGCGCCAGCCAGTGCGCGGAGCAGGTTTGCACCGGCATCAGGCCGCGCGCCATTTTGTGTTCGCCCTGCGCGCCGCCTTCAAACACCGCGATGCCGCGCGCGATGCAATATTCGATCACCTGGTAATAACAAGCCTCGAAGTGCAGCATCGGGTGATGCTCGATGGCGCCCCAATAACGGCCATACAAATGATTCGCGCCGCGCACGTTGAACGAAGCCGCGATTGCCTTGCCGGCGCGTTCGGCGACGATCATCAGCAGGTTCTCCGGCATGGTTTTGCCGATGCGCTGGAAAAAATCAATATTGAGATAGGGCGTGTTGTGATGTTCGCGGTAGGTGCGGGTATAGCAGCGCGCGAAAAACGCCCAGTCGCTTTCGGTGATGGCTTCGCCTTCCAGCCAGCGAAAGGTGATGCCGGCCTCGCGCACACGCCGGCGTTCCTGCTTGATCTTCTTGCGCTTGGTGTGATTCATCAGTGCCAGGTATTGCTCGAAATCCGTGACACCGGCGCCGGGATTGATCCAATGAAACTGTACGCCGTGGCGCAGCATCATGCCCTTGCCGGCCAGCAGTGCGGCCTGTGCGGCGGGCGGGAACAGACAGTGCAGCGACGAGGCATTGCTGTCGCGCGCCACGTCGAGCACGTGCGCGGCGAGCGATTCGGCGACAGCCTCCGACTCGGCCAATAGGCGCGGTCCGGTCACTGGCGTGAAGGGAATCGCCGACAGCAGCTTGGGATAATATTCCAGCCCGTGACGTTCATACGCGTCGGCCCACGCCCAATCAAACACATATTCGCCGCGCGAGTGCGATTTGACGTAGAGCGGCATGGCGCCGGTCAAACGTTTTGGGTCTTTGTCGTCGAAAGCCGCCAGGTAGCGCGGCGCCCAGCCGGTTTTTTCACTGGCGCATCCGGTTTCATGCAGCGCATGCAGATATTCGTGGCGCAGGAACGGGTTTGCGTCGGTGAGCCGATTCCATTGTTGTGGATCAATATCGGCCAGCGTGGATACGATCTCGACGGTCATGGGTGATGGCGGCGGAATCGCAAGTCGGGATTTTGCAAACCGGATACCGGGATCAATGGCGTAATAAGCGTAATGGCGGGGTAGCCGCGCGCGGCGCGACCGTTGAATCTGTGAGTGGAAGTTGCCGCCGATGATATATTAGCGGCATGAAAATTGCGATTGCGCCGGTCCAACGTGGTATGAGCCTGAGCGGCAGGCGTATTTCCAACGAGGAATGAGCCTGAAGGGTTAATTTAGAGGGATTGGCGTTTGGGTTGATCATCACAGGATGATCATCAACATGGACGAATCCAAACTGCGCACGATTGAGCAAAT
>CAMDDY010000435.1 GCA_945893125.1 Bordetella parapertussis | reverse complement strand
TAACTTGGTGGTCGAGGGGCTCGGATGCTATCGCACCTCGCCCACCCAACCTATTAATCAGAGTTGCACTTCGAATTTGAACTCGCGTCTGCCCTATTCGCTCCCGCTCGACCTGTTCCGGCAGCCAAGGGCTTTTCGTCAAACTGTTCCCTGCTTTTTGCGGGTCATACACAGGTGTATTCATTTCCCTGACGGGTAAATGGCCTTCCATCGCCTGCAAAATTCGTTGATTGGCGACCTTTACGTACTCAGACATTTTTTCGACACCGCAACCGCGCCGCCCGTTTCTAACTGCTGCCGCGACCGACGTGCCTACCCCTGCAAACGGATCGAAGACCAGATCGCCCGAATCCGTGAGCGACAATACCAACCGCTCAACGAGTTCAACAGGGAACTGGCAAGGGTGGATGGTTTTTTCGACGTGATTGTTCTTCACATTGGGAAATATCCATACATCTCCCGGATTCTTCCCCAAAGGATTTCCTGAAAACTGACCTGCCTTTGGCCCTTTAAAATATTTCTTTCCAGGGTACTTTTGAGGAACCCGAATTGGATTCAGGTTGAACGTGTAATCATCGGTCTTTGTGAACCACAAGATGGTTTCATATCGACCGGAGAGCCGTCGCGAACAATGTAATCCATGTTCAAAATGCCAGACGATTCGATTTCTCAGCTTTAATCCATGCTTGGCGAAGGCGGGATACAGCGCAATATCAAGCGGCACAATCTCCCCATTGCTGACGTAGTTGCCTACTTGCCAACAAATACTGCCGCGTGGAGACAGGACTCGGACGCACTCGTCGATAACCCGTCCTTGCCACGCAAGATAAGGCTCTAATTGATCCCGCTTTTCGTACTTTTTCCCAAGGTTGTAAGGCGGGGATGTCACCACAAGTTGCGCGGTTTCATCTGGCATCCTGTGCATGAATTCGACACAGTCGCCATGAAAAAAAATGGCTTGTTGTCGAGCCGAGTACTCTGCCGCTATCAACGGCTTCAATGGATGTTTGCCATTAGGCGGGAGTTTTTCGTGAGTCATATCCTATTCTATCAGCAAGCGCAAGGGCGCAATAACCGATGGGCATTGCGCCGCAGGTGGCGTTACCAGACGTGTAACTCAAACTCGCCGTTAATCTCAACAGCGATCCCGCGCGGAAGCGACACCTGCCCCACCGCCGTGCGCGCGTGTTTGCCGAACTCCGGCCCCCACAGTTCGAAAAACAGATCCGACGCGCCGTCGATCACCTGTGGCGGCTGCACAAAATCCCCCGTGCAGTTGCACATGCCAAAGAGCCGCAACACGCGCTTGACGCGATCCAGATCACCGCAGTGCGCCTTGATGGTGGCCAGCATGGTCAGCGCCACTGCGCGGGCGGTGGCGTAGCCTTCCTCCACCGTGATATCGACGCCGAACTTGCCGGTCTGCCGCACGTTGGGCAGTTTGGGCAGATCGAGGCCATGGCCGGATAACAACAGCAGGTTGCCGGTTTGCGTGCAGCCGGTGCGGTTGTTTTTGGGGAAGGTAAACGGCGGCGGGAGTTGATAGCCCATCGCGTTGAGTTTGGTTTCTATCGTGTTCATGGCCTGAAATTCCAATTCGTTTTTGACGCAGATTTACACAGATTAACGCAGATTATTTCTCTCCACTGTCGTTCCCGCGCAGGCGGGAACCCATAACACAGTGCCACGTGAGACGGCTTATGGCTACCCGCCTTCGCGGGGATGACGGGTTGGGTTTTAATCTGCGTTCATCTGTGTAAATCTGTGTCGAAGGTTTTCATGTTCTATTCCGCCTTGATCCCCACCTCATCCCCCAGTTTGCGCATGGTGACGATGTAATCGCGCACCATGGTTTCAAACGGCGCGGGGGCGCTGGACACCGGCTCCGCGCCTAATGCAAGTAAACGTTCGCGCATTTCCGGCAGCTTCAAGATGCGCGCCATTTCGTTGGACACTTTGGTGCGTATCGCAATCGGCGTACCCGCCGGTGCGAACACGCCAAACCAGTCGTCGCCTTCATAACCCGGCAAGCCCGCCTGCGCGATGCTCGGTATACCGGGCAGAAAACGTGCGCCGGCGGGCGACGTAGTGACCAGTATTTGCAGTTTTCCCGAGCGCGCCAGCGGTATCGCATTCGGCCCCGGCGCAAACGCATACAGCACGCGCCCCGCCATCGCATCGAGCACCGCTTCTGGCGTGCCACGAAACGCCACATGGTCGGCCTTGATTTTGGCGAGATGCGCCACCGCCGCCGCGTGCATGTGCGCGGTGCTGCCCACGCCCGCCGAGCCGTAGAGGATTCCCTTGGGCTCTTTTTTCGCATACGCGATCAATTCTTTCAGCGAGCCGAAGCCGTGCGACGGCGACACCACCATGAAACTCGGCGAGCGCGCCATTTGCCCGACGCCGGTGAAATCGCGGTTCACGTCGTACGGCAGATTGCGGTCGATGGCCGCGCGCACGGCGAAGGCGCTCGCCACGGCGAGAAAGGTGCGGCCATCGGGCTTTTGCTGCGCGACATGCTGCGAGCCGACCACGCCGCCCGCGCCTACGCGGTTCTCAACAATCACGCTGACTTTCCATGCTTCGCCCATATGTTTGGCGATCAGCCGCATGATGACATCGGTGCCGCCGCCCGCCGAGAACGGGACCACGAAGCGCACGGGTTGCGTGGGGTAATTCGTGGCAGTATCGGTTTGGGCGATGGCAAGTACTGGCGATAACAATGCGGCTGCCAAAATGAATATGTGGCTTCCGAATTTCTTTTTAGGGCTATCAATTGAAGATGTCATGTGCGGTCTCGAAATTTGACTTCATCTTGCTTTGCAATCTGGCCCCTCACCCTGCCCGGCCCCTCGCTTCGCTCTCCCCGCAAGCGGGGCGAGGGTAGTTTTGTTGGGGCGCCTGCGTTTTTCACTTACGCTACGGAATGTAAACCCACAAATCCAGCATCACCACCGCGCCCGGCACGGCAAGCGCCGGCACTTCTATCGCCGAAAACGGCAAATGGCGCCCCGGCAAAAACCGATCCCACACCTGCCATGCGGCATTAAAATCCGTCAGGTTCGTGTGAAACTGCTGCGCACGCACTACATGGGCAAGCGACGTGCCGGCCTTGGCGCAGATACGTTGCGCCTGCGCAAGCATCTGCTCCATCTGCAACTGCGCAGCACTGCCGAAATACGGCTGGCGCGGATCAATTTTCATGTCTCCAGCCAATGCGCCATCCGCGCCCACCGCCATCAACCCCGACAAAAACAGCAAGTCGCCCGCGCGTATCGCCTGCACATGGCCGTCAAACGTTGTGAGCACGCCGGCGTCGATCACCTGCTTTTTGGTTTTACCGGCACGCTTCACACTGATGGTGTTGATTTCTATGCGCCCCGTCTCGCAGATAAAGCCGGGGTTGGACGTGGTGATGATGGTGGTCGCCGGCGGCGCTTTGGGAAAATGTTTCGCCCACACTTCGTTAAACGCCGGCACGTCGTCGATGTCACGCAGATAGACTTGCGCCTTCACCACTTCCGCCAGCGTGTTGCCCACGGTTGCCAGCGCAGGTTTTAATTTGCGCTCGATAATGAAATCGGTTTCGAGCTTGATCGGCAGGCCCTTCCACAGGTGGCCCGCCGGCATGCGCGCCGCCGGGTCGATCGGGCCTTCTTCGGTCTTGAACGCCTCTGCCGTTTGCCCGGCGACGAACACGTAATCACCGCAAGTCAGCACCGGGCTGTAGCTGGACGTCGCATGCACCGGCAGATTCGCCGGGCGGTGCTGCGCGACTTCAAACCCCTTGCCGGGAACCACCGCCATCAGTTGCACTTCCATGTCCTGCCCGGCGAGCAGAAATTTCTGGTGCAGATTGGAAGTACTCGGCGGCACGTGTCCGCCGAAAAAATCACGCCGCACGTCATGGTACGCGGGCACCACCGGCCCGCCGGTGTAATACTGATCGACTCTCACCACGTGACCGCGGCCGCTGCCGCCGGCCTTCAATACTTTGTCGAAGTTGGCGAAGATACGCAGCGCTTCTTTTTTGCTCTTGGGCGCACTGTGGCGCGGCGCGGTCGCATCCAACACCTCCGGCGCCATGCCGCTGACGAAATCGGCCGTGCCCTTGTGGCCGGTGGCGAATATCCAACGGCCCGCGCGCACGCCGGGGGCGTAACGGATGCCGCCGGGTTCTATGGTCACCGGCAGCAGCGGCACTACGGCGGATTTTGAACGCGCGGATTTGTTGCGGGCGGGCATCGGATCGGGTTCTTTAATGAAATGGGCTGGGCGCTTGAATTCTACATCCGCCAAGCTGCATTCCCGCCCTGTGTCAATACAACTTAACCATTGAATTAACTGGCGGATTCAAGTCTGAAGTGCAACCGCGTTATGATGCGAGTGTAGCTTCTTCCAGAAGACTTCGTGGGGTGTTTTGAAGCCGAGGCATTTTCTGGGGCGATGGTTGAGGGAGTGCATGGCGGCAGAGATGTCTTTTTTGGTGATTGAATCGAAGCGCATCTTCTTCGGGAAGAACTCACGGATGAGGCCGTTCATGTTTTCGTTGGCACCCCGCTCCCAGGAGGAATAGGGGTGAGCGAAGAAGAAGTCGGCGTCGAG
>CAMDDY010000434.1 GCA_945893125.1 Bordetella parapertussis | reverse complement strand
GGTGTAGCGCGGCGCCTTGATGAATTCGCTGCCGGTGACTTTAACCGCACGATCCGACACCGCTTCGTAGCGCGAGTTCGTCAGATCCAGCGTGCCGGAACATTCGACCAGTTTGAACGGATCGGAATTTTCATACAGGCTGTGCGAGGCAATGCTCTGCGGCGTGCAGCGCAGCGTGTGATCGGGCGCTTCAACCACGAAATGATCCTTGCGCACCCAGGCGAACATGCAGTCGGGTGTGCGTCGCTGCACGACGGACGCCGCGCCGCACTCGAGTATCTTCGCCATGTGCCACGAAATGCCTTCGGGAAAGCCGCGCATCACCGGCATCGCCGCAAAAATCGCGGTGTCGCTCGAACGCCCGGCGATGATGATATCCGCGCCGGCGTTGAGTGCTTTCTGCCACGGCTCCGCGCCCATCATGCCGACGATGTGCGCGCTGCGGTCGATCACTGCTTCGTTAAATTCCGGCGCGGGTGAGAGCGGCTTGATGCGGCCTTCGCGCAGGCGTTTCTTTAGATAGTCCTTGTCGGCCTCCGCATGGATCAACGCCAGCTTGAAACTCAGGCCTTCGGTGGCGGCGATTTCTTTCGCCATTGCGGCGATGGTTTCGAGCTGTTCGTTGCTGCCGCCGGTGCCTGCGGTGCCGATCAACAGCGGCACCTTAATACGCCGCGCGCCGATCATCATCAAGCGCAGATCGCGCCGGATCGCCGCCAGCGGAAACGCCGTCGCGCCGGAGCCTAGAAATTCCGGGCCGGGATCGGTGGAGCCCGCGTCTGCGCCGATAAAATGCGGCTTTTGCGAGAGGCCTTGTTCAAACGAGCTTTCGAGAAAGCCCGAACCGGTAACGCCGGTGGGGGCCAGGACTCTGATTTCATCTTGGTCGGTGGTCATGGTCAACTCACAGTTCAAAAAATTTGCCGCAGATTTACGCAGATGAACGCTGATTAAAAACCAACACCGTCATTCCCGCGAAGGCGGGTATCCCCTTCCCTTGGGGGAAGGTGGATGGGGGGTGCACCGTCGCAAGTGGCGAATGTGTTATGGGTTCCCGCCTGCGCGGGAACGATGATGGGTAATGGGTTTGGTTTTATCTGTGTTTGCCCGTGGTTGATTTTGTTGTTTAAAAAAATACTTACTTTCGTTCCAGCGTTTTAGTTACGCCGCTGTAATCCTTGAACGTTTCCGCGTCCACTGTGCGTCGCTGCCCATGCGCCGCCAGCCACAGCCGCACCATGTGGCGCTTTAATTTCGGATCCGGAAAATCTTCAAATTCCGTGCGCGCGTGCAGCGTGGTGTAGTTGTTGATGAACTGCATGTCGCCGCGCGCGAGCATCATGTCGAGGCGCATGTCGTCGCGATTGGCTAACGTATCCATGCATTCGAGCGCCGCGGTTTCGAGTTCGTTGTATTTCGCGTGCCCCATCTTGCGCGCGGATTCGACGGTGTTGCGCAAAATACGCGCGCTGACCACGCCGTTTTTCTCGCTGAACACCGGCATGCGATAGGTCGATAGGTCGCCGCCTTCTTCGACATTGATGTAAATGTAGCCGTTGAACATCGGCGCCAGATACTCGGGATGCGTTTGCGCCATCTCGTTATAGATGCGCGTGGAACTCACAATGCTCGACAGGCCGCCGGATTTCGACTGACGCTGACACAAGAGGCCCACGATATCGCAGCGGTCGGTGTGAAACATCAAATGCTGATTAGTGCGATAACCGCGCACGCGGCCCGCGCCCATCTTCACGCCTTCGTCGAACACTTCGCCGAGCATGTCGCCGTAGGAGTTTTGCGAAATCGGCGAGCCGAGATAAAGCCCGATGCCCCAGAACATCGCGCGGATCTGTGCATCGGAAAAATCTTCACGTAATCCGCGCACCAGCAAAAAGCCGCGCCCGCGATTGATCTCATGCGCCCAGTCGGCGATTTCTTTGGCGAAGGTCGGCAGCGGAAAGTCTGCCTCGGTCATGTCGATCTCGCGCAAGCCCCGCGCGATGCACGCGTTGGCGGCGGTTTCCAGTTCGGCGATCTGTCGCGCATTCAGCGTAATGTTCCAGCGGGTGTCGCCAGCGAAATCGCTGCCTTTCCAGGCGTTGGCTTCGGTGACGAGTTTCGGGGCGGAGGTCTGCATGATGGCGATGCGCGGCGGCACGTATGGTGACGCGCGCGGATGACTGAAGTGGGAGCCGCGATGCTAACGAGTGCGTGCGGCTGGCGTCAAGCCGTTGTATCGCCGGAACGCACCACATTGTGTCGACGGCCGCGTGCGGGTAATCTCGCGGCTTCGAACTCAGGAGTTATGAATGAAAGTCACACCCGCATTGCTATGGATGGTGTTGGGGGCGGGTATTGCAGCCGGCGCCAACGCGCAAGGCTGGCCCGCCAAATCCATCCGCTTTGTGTCGCCCTACGCCCCTGGCGGCGGCAGCGATATTCTCGCGCGTAGCATCGGGCAAAAACTGTCGGAGAACCTGGGCGTAGCCGTGGTTATTGACAACCGGCCCGGCGCGGGTGGGGTGATCGGCACCGAGATCGTCACCAAATCGCCGCCCGACGGCTATACGTTGATGCTGGGTACACCCGCGCCCATCACCGTGGCGCCGTCGCTGATGAAAAAAATGCCCTATGACCCGCTGCGCGATCTGACGCCGATTACGCTGGTGTCCATCGTGCCGGCGGTGGTGGCGGTGCATCCCTCGGTGCCGGCAAAGTCGATGAAGGAACTGCTCGCGCTCGCGCGCGGCAAGCCGGGGCAGATGACGTATTCGTCGTCCGGCAACGGCGGCACCGCGCATCTGGCGGGCTTGATGCTGCAAACCATGGCGGGCATCGACATCATCCACGTGCCGTATCGCGGCACCGGCCCGGCGTTGACCGCGGCGATGAGCGGCGAGGTGACGTTTACTGCGGGCAATATTATTTCGTCACTGCCGATGGTGAAGGCAGGTCGCGTGCGCGCGCTGGCGGTCACCAGCGAAAAACGCTCGCCGGTATTGCCGGATGTGCCGGCGGTGGCGGAAACCCTGCCCGGTTATGCGGCGGGGCCGTTTTATGGTGTGCTCGGGCCGGGCCACATGCCGGCTGAGTTGGTGAACCGCATACGCGGTGAAATTGTGAAGATACTTCACGCGCCGGAAATGAAAAACCGTTTGAGCGCCGAGGGCGGCGAACCCATCGGCAGCACGCCGGAAGTTTATGCGGCGATGATCCGCAGCGAAACCGAGCGCTGGGGCAAGGTGATTAAAGCGGCTAAAATACAGCCGGAGTAAGTTTAGCAGCGCCACCCAATAATCAGTTCCCTCCCCCTGAAGGGGAAGGAGCACCATCCCAAGACCATTGCCTATTTTTTATTTCCGCAGATTCGTACCCGCGCAATGACCGCCCCCAAACCGCACGCGTCCAATTTCCCCACCGTCGCCTACGAAGACACGCTGCGCCACATGCGCGAACTCGTGCCGGCGTTGCGCATTCGTGCCGCGCAAGCCGAAGCCGCGCGCGTGATGCTGCCGGAAACCGTGAGCGATCTACAGCGCATCGGCGCGCTGCGTATCCTGCAACCCAAACGCTGGGGCGGCATGGAATACGATTTCATTGCGTATATTGACGTGCCGATGGAACTCGCGCGCGGCTGCGCGTCGACGAGCTGGAACGTGGTGAATCTTTCCATCCACAACTGGATGCTCGCGCTGTACGACGAGCGCGCGCAGGCTGATGTGTGGGACCAAGACCCCGATGCCTTGATCGCGGCAGGCATCGCGTATCCGCAAGGGCGCGCGCGCCGTGCCGATGGTGGTTTTGTCATCAGCGGCAAATGGAATTTTTCCAGCGGCGTGAATATCGCCGAGTGGTGCATGCTGGCGGTGATCGTCCGGGAGGGCGACAAGGTGATCGATCACCGCATGTGCCTGCTCGACAAATCGCAATACGAAGTGGTGGACGACTGGCACACGCTGGGCATGCGTTCCACCGGCAGCATGACGGTGATCGCCAAGGATATTTTTGTGCCCGAGTATCGCGCGTTGTGTGCCTACGATATTCGCGGCGGCGACGGTTTTCCGGGCGCGCGCGGCAACCCGAGTCCGCTGTATCGCGTGTCACTCAATGCGCTGGGCGGACATGGTATCGCCGCCACCGCCGCGGGCAATGCGATGGCCGCACTCGAACACACCCTCGCACTGGTGAAAGAACGCAGCACCAACTACACCGGATTAAAAATGCGCGACCAGCAGATCGTACAGCATCGTGTGAGTACGGCGGCGGTGAAAATCGATGCCGCAAAGTTGATGCTGCGCACCGATGCCATCCAGGCGCAGGCGCAAGCGAATAAAAACATCATCCCGGATATGCAGGAAAAGCTGCGTTACAAACGCAATGCCGCGTATGCGGCGACGCTGTGTACCGAAGCGGTGGATGCGCTGCATGCGGTCACCGGCGCAACCGGCATTTATCAGAGTTATCCGCTGGAACGCATTTTTCGGGATGCGCATGCGCTGGGCGCGCATATCAGTCTTAACTTTGATGCGCAGGCGCCGGCTTGGGGTTTGACGGCGTTGGGTGGGGATGTGGTGAATCCGACGTTGTGATGTAGGGCGGGCGCTATCCC
>CAMDDY010000433.1 GCA_945893125.1 Bordetella parapertussis | reverse complement strand
CGCCCAAAGGCGTCGAACTCACCGCCGAGGGCCATGTGCTGCTTTCCAACGTAAGCCCGCTACGCCTGTCGCTTCAGGATGTTGCCCGCAAAATCGCGGACATGAGCGCAGGCGCTGCCGGACATCTGCGGATCGGAGCCGCACCGGGCGCAGCGGATTATCTGCTGCCGACGGCCTTCGGTACATTGCTGAACGACGCGCCAAACGTGACTGTCTCGATTACCGTGGAGCCGGAGCCGGTGATGGCCGCCGCCTTACGCAGCGGGCAACTGGATCTGGTGGTGACGCGCCTTGCCGCGCCGCCTTACGAAAGCATTGTTCAGGAACCTCTGTATGAAGATGAATTTGTCGTCTATGCGTCCACCCAACATCGGCTGGCGCGGCTTGAGCACATGGCAATCGCTGATGTCGCGCAGGAAGGATGGGCGTTCCCCGAAATCGATGGCGTAGTTTGCAAATGGGCGCAGCGCGTGTTTGCAGACCACGGACTTGCGCCACCGCGCGTGACGCTGGTGGGTGGCCCCATGCAAATCAGGCTGCAAGCGATCAGCTCATCCCGTTTGCTGGGAATTGCGCCGCGACAAATCGTGCAGCAGATCGCCCCGCGCCTGCGTTTGACCGAGATTCCGGTGAAAGAACTGGCGTGGTCACGTCATGTCGGCGTCAGCTATCGCAAGCATGCCTACCTGTCTCCTGTGGCGCAGCGATTTATCGATGTCCTGAAAGCAACGGCCAAGCAGCTTGTGCAATAGCGAGGTGGGTGGTTTGGCTATCGCGCCATGGCGACACCGAGTCATTAGCGTGCGAATACATGACCCGATGCCATTGTCGCTTTGGCGCTTAACGCGCAGCCAACTCACCCGCCCGCCCCTCTTCCTTCGCAACCCGATCCAGCACACGCACCACCTGCACGGTCGTGGGCATGCCCACGTACGCCGTGGATTGCACGATGATCTCCAGCACTTCGCGCGCGTTGGCACCCAGCAGCAGGGCGCCGCGAATATGGTTCTCAAGCTGCACCGGTTCGTTCAGCGCGAGGCAGATGCCCACCATCATCAGCAGACGGATGCGGTCGTCGATAATGCCGCGCGGATACAGGTCGCCATAGATGAAGTCAAACCACAGCCCTAGGTAGTGCGGATCAAGGCGGTCGTAGTCGTTGATGGTCTCGTTGCTCTGATGGTTTTGCGTGCGGATGCGCGTGCTGACGCCCTTCCAGCCGTATCTTTCGATGAGTTCTTCGCGGCGCGCCTTTTCCTCTGGCGACTTAGCGGCAGGCCACTTCTGCCGCTCGGCGGCGAGCGAACGCTCCGGCATGCGGCCTTCGAGCGGGAGCTGGGTATTAGTGATTTCATCGATGCGGCCCAGCCGAGTCAGCACCTGTGCGCAAATGCGTGCGCCACGCGACGCCTTGACGTAGCCGATGTACACCGTCGACTGAAGGACGATTTCAAGCACTTCGCGCGGCGACGCGCCTGCCGCCAGCGCGCTCGGAATCTGCCGCTCGAATTCTTCCAACTCCCCCATCGCGAGAAACTGCGCAACCGACACCAGCAGGCGGGTTTTGTCGTCCAGACCTTTGCGCGTGAACAAGCCGCCATAGGTGAATTCGAGCCACGCGCGGGTGTAGTGCGGGTCGAGCCGGTCGCGCCACTCGACCTCGTCGATGAAGTCTTCGGGCCGCAGGCGCAGGCCATTGTCGATGATGGCAGCGCCATACTTCTTTTTGAAGTGTTCGATACGATCCTGCGAGTTGGTTGGGTTGGTCATCGTTTTGATATTCCTGTTAATCCTGTTAATCCCGTTAATCCATGCGCACATGGGCGAGCGTTGCGACTTTTTTCCATTTGTCGATTTCACTTTGCACGAAACGCTCAAAGTCTTCGGCGCTGCCGGCGCCAATATCGAAGCCCGCCCCTACGAGTGCCGAGCGCACGTCGTCGGCATTCACGATGCGTGCGATGTCGCTGTTAAGCCGCGTAACGATGGGCCGGGGCACACCCGCGCGCGTCACCACGCCGTGCCAGGTGGAGGCTTCAAAGCCGCGATAGCCCGCCTCGGCCATAGTGGGAATATCCGCAAAATCTTTCGCGCGTGTATTCGCGGCGATGGCCAGCGCGCGCAAGCGCCGCGACCTGATATGCGGCCCAGTGGTGGCGAAGGTGGTGATCACCAGCGAGAGATTTCCCGCAAAAATATCCACCAGCAACGGCGCGCTGCCCTTGTACGGCACATGCACCAGCTTCACACCCGCGACGCTGCTGAAATATTCGGTGGTGAGGTGTACGCCCGTGGCAATGCCCGGCGTGCCGTAGGTCATCTGTCCGGGCCGCGCCTTGGCGAGCTTCACCAGTTCAGCAACGGTGCGCGCCGGGATCGAAGGATGAACGTGCAGCACGTACGGCGCCACGGTGATCAGAATAATCGGCGCGATGTCTTTTACCGGATCGTATGGCACATTCGTTTTCGTCACCGGCAGCACCGCCAGCGAACTGATCGTGCCCATCGCCAGCGTGTAACCATCGGCGGGGGCGCGCAACATGGCTTCGGTGCCGATCAGGCTGCCCGCACCCGGACGATTGTCGACGATCACCTGCTGCTTCAGCGCCTCGGCAAGCTTCGGCGCGATATGGCGCGCCACGATGTCGGTGTCGCCGCCGGGCGAGTACGGCACGATGAGGCGGATGGGCTTCGCGGGATAGGTTTGCGCGCCGGCGCTGGCCGCGAACCCGCACGCAGCGGCAAACAGCAGCACCGTAGCGAAATGACCGCGACCGCACATAAAATTATTTCCCGCGCTCCAATTCCGCCAGCCGCGCCTCCAACTGCGCAATTTTCTCGCGCGCGCGCAACAGCACCGCGCGCTGCACGTCGAATTCTTCGCGGGTCACCAAATCGAGTTTTGCAAACTGCGCCTGCAATAGCGCGCGCAGATTTTTTTGCACATCCGCTGCTGGCGTATTAGATAGCAACTCATTGATTTTTTTACTTATTTCATCCAGAACACGATTATCCATGAGAGTCTCGGGTGGCAGCAGTGCGGGTAGTCTATCAAACTGCGGCGACACCCCGCGCGCCGCACTTGGCTATGATGTGCGGCACACACACAAAGGAGCAGCCGCACATGCCGATGGCCGCCGTGACAAACGGACAATTGTTTTACGAAGAAAGCGGTTCCGGTGAACTTATCATCCTGCTGCCGGGCCTCGGCCACGATCACAGCTATTTCGCGAAGACGCTACCGCTGATCGCCGCCGCCGGACGCGTGGTGACGCCTGACCCGCGCGGGCTGGGGCAGTCGTCGCCTGCGGATAGTTACAGCGTTGAGCAGTGGGCGGCGGACGTAATCGAACTCATCAACTATTTGGGTGCGCCGCGCGCGCATCTGGTGGGCTCGTCGCTCGGCGCGTGCGTGTGTTTGCAGGCGGCGCTGGATGATCCGTCGCGCGTGGCGTCGTTGACGCTGGTGGCGGGATTTTCAGAAGTTGATCCGCTGCTGGAAATGAATTTCCGCACGCGGCTGAAAATTCTCGATGAAGTGGGCTTGGGTGACTTGATGGCAAGCCATGTATCGATGTGGACGCTGGGGCGCACGTTTCTCGCCAGCGCCGAGGGCCGCGCGCAGATGGAAAAATTATTCGCCTCGGTGCGTAAAAATTCGCCGGAGCGTTATCGTGCGTTTATACAAACGATTTTGCGTTTCGGGCGCTGCGAGCCGGATCAGGCGGGTTTGCCCAAACTTACCGCGCGCCTCGGCGAGATACGCGCGCCGACGCGGGTGATCTGCGGCGCGGAAGACATCATGACACCGCCCGCGTTGTCGGAACAGATGGCGAAACGCATACCGGGAGCGCAGTTGCGCGTGATACCGTCGTGCGGGCATATTACGTTTACGGAGCAGCCGCAGGAATCGGCGCGGTTGATTTTGGAGTTTTTGGGTGGGGTGATGAAGCCGTGATTGTTGGCGCTCATCAGATTCCTACTCAATGTCACATCGCAAAACACCTTCCACCCCGTCGTTCACGCGCAGGCGGGAATCCATAACACAGTCACTCGTTCCGCCATTGCATGGATTCCCGCCTGCGCGGGAATGACGGGTTAGGTATTGATACACTCAAACGTCAGATTGGCCACTTTTGGAAAGGCACCATACATGTTGATGAACCTGGCAGTTTTTGTGTTTATCGCCGCTTCGGCAATGATTGCAACGATTCCTGCCCACGCGCAAAGACCCGACGAAGCGGCTGCCTTCCCCAGCCGCCCCATCCGCATCGTCATCGGCTTCACCCCTGGCGGGCAACCCGATATTTCCGCGCGCCTGATCGGCCCCAGGTTGTATGAAGTGTTCGGCCAGCAAGTGGTGGTTGATAACCGCCCCGGCGCGGGCGGGGTGGTGGGCGCGCGCATCGTGGCGGGGTCGAATCCGGATGGGCATACCCTGCTGTCGATTTCGTCGGCGCATGTGGTGGCGCCCACGGTGCATGCGCGCCTTGGCTACGATCCGCTGAAGGATTTCGCCGGCGTGACGCAATCCACCAGTGCGGCTTATCTGCTGGTGGTGTCGCCGTCGCTCGAAGCAAAAACACTCAAAGACTTTATCGCGTTGGCGAAGGCAAAGCCGGGACA
>CAMDDY010000432.1 GCA_945893125.1 Bordetella parapertussis | reverse complement strand
GCGATAGATTATTTTCCCGCTTCGAGGCTGAGTGCGCTGGTGATTTCGGCGGGTTTATCGGCTGAGACGGTCGCCACGGGCTTGCTGACAGTGCGCGAGGCATCTAGTCCGGAGCTGTGCATGAAACCCACGATCGCGCTGCTGCGTTGTTTGGCCAGTTCCTGCAAGGCGCCATCGGTGAGCGGTTGAAGTTCCGCAGCGCGTTTGAACAGCGCCTCGTAGAACTCCCGGTCTGAACTCCCCTTGCCTATCAAGGCCAGCGCCGCGTTGACGCGCTTGGCCTCCTTGCCGGTGGATTTCTCGTAGTCCGCCTTGAACTTGTCGATGCTGTCCTTGCCGGCCCGCTCCTCGAGCAGCGCTTCTATCGCGCGCTGCGTTTTGGCATTGTCAAAATTCACCAGCGCGGGATCGTCGGGGCCGCTCAGCGAAATGCCCTGGCGTTCCGCCAGCGTGCGGCGCGCGGCCGCCGTGCGCAACGCCAATCCGTCATGGCGCGCGTCGTAGCGGCCTTCGACAACCAGGCGCAGTTGCGGCCGCTGTTTCAGTACGCCGGCCACGCGTACCAGTTTTTCTCGTTCCGGTGGCATGAGCGCCACGCGGCCGGCTTCAAAACCGATGGCATCCACCTTCTCGGCACTGCCGCCAAACAGGGAAGCGAGCGCGCGGAACGGCGCGGTGACGATATTGGTGAGCACCGTGCGTATCGCCTGCCAGACCAGTTCTCCATAGGCGAATTCGGGACGATCAACATTGCCCCGCACCGGCACCGACAAATCAATTTTGCCGTTGGAATCGGTCAGCAAGGCAATCGCAAGATCAAGCGGCAGGCTGATCGCCGTCGGACTTGCAACGCGCTCACCGAGGGTAAATTGCTCAAGCAGCACCTTGTTCTCACCCAACAATTGGCTGTTGTTGAGTTTGTACTGCAAGTCCAGCGACAGCTTGCCGCTGGTGATACGCCGCCCCGCGAATGTCGCGCTGTACGGCGTCAATGGCGACATGGCAACGTTGCGAAATATCACCACGAGATCGGTAAATGCTTTCGGATCGAGAAGATTGATGGCGCCCGAAGCCTGCGCCTGCCCGAATTCGTCCACACGGCCTTCCAGTTTGAGGCTGGCACGCGTGCCCGGTTGCGTCGAGACGCCGGTTACCGTGCCGCCAAATTCTCGAATCACGGCGCCAAACGGCAAGACCAGGCTCTGATCGGAGAAATCCAGAAGACCGTTGCTGACATTCACACGTTCGACGCTGACGACAAACGGTGATTCGCCAGATGCGGCGCTTTTGGCCTGCGTGCCCGCCGTGTTTTCTGCGTCTGTGGCCGGTTTGCGCATCAGATTCGCAAAGTTGGTGCTGCGATCCTTGGCGATGGCAATTTTTCCGGTCGGGTCTGCGAGCCGAACCTGGTCAATGCGAGCCGTCCGCTGCGCGGTGTCGACTTGTATGCCTTCCGCAAGCAGTTCTTTCCATGCAAACAAACGTTCGCCGCCGCCCTCGTGATCGAGCCGGAGTTCGTCTACACCCGCAGCGCCGGTATAACGCAGGCCCGGCGTTTTCCCGTCACCGTTCCACTCCAGTTGCCCAGCCGCGTGCGCCGCGCCGGACGCAATATTAAGTGTGATTTGTTTCGCGACCAGCGGGTTTAGCGGCGCCAGGGCAATGTTGCGCATATCGAGTTTTAATGAAGCGCGCTGCGGGTTCGATGACACCGTGCCCTGCAGCCGCAACGCGCCTGCCTGCGCCGACTGTGCTGCTGCCTCGGCGGATTTTTCCTTGCCGTCGGTGGTTTGAGCCAGGCGGAAATTCTCGAGACCCGCTGTTCCGGTATAGCGCATACCCGCAGGGTTGCCGTTCCAATCCAGCCGCCCGGCGGCATAGGCTGCACCCGATGCCAGTTTGAGGGCGGTGTGTTTCTCCAATAGCGCGGCCAGCGGCATCAGCGCGATGTTGCGTGCATCCACTTTAATGGCGGCGCGCTGTTGATCCGGCGTTACGCTGCCCTGCGCGCGCAGGGTTCCCCCTTGCTTGATCTGCAGGGATGCTTCAAATGGGATCGCTCCATTGGCCGGCTTGGTTGCGGTGCTCAGATTTTTTGCCAGCACGCGTATATTCTGCAAATCCACCACCAGTGCCGGCTCGATCCCTTGGTCTCGAAACGAGACAGCCCCGTCTGTCAGCTCGATCGCGCCGATCTCGGTGACGAATGCCGACGGTTCGGGCGGCTTGGCCGCTTTGCGGGCAAAGGCGGTGACCAAATCAATTTCGCCGTTGGCGTTACGCGTGATCGCCGTTGCCGGTTTACCGAGAAGGACGGATTCCGCCAGAAACTTTTTCTGCGCCAAATCTAACGCGCCGCCGGCCAGCTTCGCCGAGGCCAGTGACAGCAGAATATTCTTGGCGCCCGCATCGGATACACGGATGTCGTCAAGCTCAACCGCGATGTTGTCGATAATGGCGGTGGTTTGCGCGCCTAACGACGTTTTCATTCTGGCCTGCAAGCCGCTGCGCGCAATATGGATTGCCACGGGCTTTACAAAACCATGATCCAGCACGCCGATTTGCATGTCGCTGATGCGGATGGCGTCGATGCCCGCTTGCCACGGTGTGTCCTGGGCGGGCTTTGCGCCTGCCGAGGGAGCGGGCGGCGCATTGGCTGGGGCTGACGCGTTCCTGGAAGGGGCGAGCAGCTGCGCCCAATTGGCTTTGCCATCCGCGTCGAGCAGCGTGTTGGCGACAATCTTTCCGACGGCCAATTCCGAAAACTGGATCTTATGTTCGATCAGGTTGAAGTTGCCGCCGGTCAGTGTAAGTGCGCCTGCGGTGAGCATGGCGTCGGCAGCCCCTTTTTGCCGAACCGTAACATCGTTCAGACTGAAGGCCATATCGCTGGCGGCAGCGTTGAGTTTGCTTTCGCCATAGCGGACGGCGTATTTCAGTGATAACGCCGCGCTGCCGCCAGGTTCTTCGATTAACAGTTTGTCCCGGGCAAACTGCCACAGTGTCGCGAGCTTGACGGATTTGAGTTCCAGTTGTCCCGTCGAGGTCATTGGCGCAAGTGTAATCGTCCCGCGCCAGCCCAGGGCGCCACCCGCAGGAAGCCGCGCCGACAAGGTGTACTCGCCGTGCTGATCGGGCAGCGTGGATAAGTCGTGCAACTCAAACTCGATCGGTTCCAGCTTTGCCGTGGCGGGACTGGACGCGGCTTTATCGGTGAAGGTCACTAGCCCATGTTTCAGCACCGTCTTGTGCAGCAACAGGCGCGGCAATTCCGACGACGGTTGCTTCTCGGGGCTCTCGTTTTTGGGTGCGAGCTTCGCCAGATTGAGTGCGCCATTCGCATCCACTTCCAGTTGAACGCGCGGGCGCTCCAGCGTGATGTCCGCGAATGTCCAGGCCCGCCGGAAAAGACTGCTGGTTTCAAAATCGACGAACAGCCGGTCGAATGCGATGGCGGGTTTGACGCCTCCAGCTTCCGTCAATGAAAAATCGCGAACTTCCACCGAGAGCGTGAATGGGTTAATGGCGATTTCGCCGGCCGAGCCCTCGGCATTCAGATGGGTCTTGAGCAGTTGCGGCAACTCGCGTTTGACCCACCACGGCGCAACGATAAAGCCCCCCAGCGCGTACACCCCGACCGCGCCCAGCGCCAACAAGAAGGGCAGTGAAACCAGGAATTTAACAATGCGCGCCATCGGATTACCTTTATCCGGGATTCCGTATTTTACTTCTTGTCGGCCTCCAGAATGGCAAATCCGGCTTGCAGCGCTTTTTCGATGCGCGCTTTTTCTTTTGCAATGGATTCATCCGTCCAAGGCCAGAATCCGTGTTTGGCTTTCATCCCGACGTGACCGCGTTCGACCATTTCCTTGAAGAACGGCGGCGGCGCGGTTTCGTTGTGCAACAGCGGATAGAGCGAGGTGGATACCGCGTAGTGGGTATCCCACCCCGACATTTCCTTTTGCCGGAACGGGCCGCAAGCCACAAAGCGAAAGCCGAAGCCCTGGCGCACGGCGGTATCAATGCCCTCGGCGGTGGTCACGCCGTCGTGAATCATCCACATCGCCTCGCGCATCAGCGCCAGTTGCAGACGGTTGCCGACGAAGCCCGGCACATCCTTGTTGACACGAATCGGCGCCTTGCCGACATCCTTCATGATTTGCTCCAGCCGTGCCGCCACCGCGGAGTCGGTGGTTTCCGCGCTCACCACTTCCACCAGCGGCACCAGGTGCGCGGGCATGAAGAAATGCAGCCCCGCCACGCGCGACGCCGATTTCAAACCCTGGCCCACCGCGCCGATCAGAAAGTTTGACGTGTTGGTGGTGATCGGCGTATCGGGCTTGGCGAGCGTCTCGATTTGCGCAAAGAGTTTTTGCTTCAGCGGCAGGTCTTCGGTGACGGCTTCGATCACCAGATCGATGTCGTTCCAGGCGATATCTTCGAGCCGCGCATAGGTGACAACGTTGTTCGCGCATGCCGCGTCGGCGTGGAGCTTTTGCAGCCCCGCGTTCAGGCGCGCGCCGAGCGCGTCGCGGGTTTTTTGCGACGGACTCATGACGTGAACTTTCCAGTCTTTGGCCGCAAATACGGAGGCGATATCGCCCCCCATGATGCCGCCGCCGACGATGACGAC
>CAMDDY010000431.1 GCA_945893125.1 Bordetella parapertussis | reverse complement strand
GCACCATGAGGATCATAGCCGGACTGTATCGCCCATATCATCCCCTGTTTATCAGCCTCGCTTTCTTGAGGTCTAGTGTAGGCACCAACAATCCCTGCACGGAAAGCATTGCCAACATTCGCTCCAATACCGACAACACCAAATCTTCTAATAAAAAATATCTCCACTAAGGACCCAATTATCGCCCCAGCAGCCGCCGCATTACTCCGCGTCTCCGCACGCCCATCACTATGCCTGAAATATAAGTGAGCCATCTCATGCCCTATTAAGGCTGCCGCCGCACCTTTGTCTTGCACGATAAATTCATACATCCGTTTATTTAAATAAATCACTGGCATGCCGTCTACATAGGTAGCAGCCGCATTAAAATCATTAATGTCGGTCAAAAACACTTTGGGATAAATACCGGATAGTTCACTGTATTTATCGACTATCGCCACTATCGTTTTAGCGTCACTGCCTGACATATTCATGTATGGAGATTTGTCAGGAAAAACCAAAGACGTAACTGTCCCAGTTGAATTTGCCACATGCCTAATGTCCCATAGCGACTGAGCTTGAACAAGGCTCGTGTAAGCTATAAGCAGGGTGAAAATTAAAGTTTTCTGCATTTTTTTCTGATCATTTACGATGAATTTAATGTTCAGAAAATCATGGGTAAGATGTGCGTGCATACGCTGGTATTCATTGCCACCAGTAGCCCGACAATCAGAACAATTGTTCTCATAGCGCCCTCCCAAGGCATTTCACCAAACTATACCCCGTGCCGTGATCGGCGCAACTTTCGGGAAAACTACGCCGATTTCAACAGGAGGTTGGGACTCCTACCGGGGGGTGGGGTGCTGGTTTCCAGAAATCAGCGGATCGTTTGAGCAGAACAGAGTGCAATGCCGAGGCTGGAGGAGGTAAACGAATTTAGGGGGGTGGCCCCACGGTGGGGGTCGGGCTGGCAGGATTGGTCCCTTGGCTTCATGCGCGTAGGTCGTACTACGGTGGCGGCACAGGGCGCTGTGACGGGAAATTGGCCCGCAGATTGGAGCGGGCTGGGCGATATGCTGCACCGGCAATGGAAAAGAACGAGAGGCGTCCGTCTATTCGTAGTTTTGGAAGAACATCAATATGCTTTAATTGATGCACCCTCCTTTATCCCCTTTAACCCGCTGCGGCGGGTTCTTTTTTTGCCTGAAATGCCGCGCCATTCTTGCGAGTTACGTCCTTTGTAGCGATGGGCCATCGCACCATGGCGAGGCTTGGCACTCGGCGTTGGTAGCACACCCCTCTTCAAGCAGACCTCACAGGGCAGACGACACATGTATTGACCTGAAATGCCTACACAGCGCCTACACGAACGTACAAAAGAAAAATGACCTACACGAATTAACATGTAAGTCATTGATAATACTGGTAGGCGGTGCGAGATTCGAACTCGCGACCAACGGATTAAAAGTCCGCTGCTCTACCGGCTGAGCTAACCGCCCTCAAAAAGGGGCGAATTTTACCGCTCGCGGGGGGATGGGTCAATCAAAGCGGCGCGGTAAATGCGGGAATGCCGGAATATTGCGCCTTTTCTCTTGTTACTTTTCTCGTTACCGCTCTCGCTACGCTTCGCGCATCATGCGCCAGTATTGGAACTTCATGGTGGCGACAGCACCGGCGACAATCGCCGCGAATGTAAGCATGGAGCCTATCGCCAGCGTAGACATGCCGGTGATCGCCTGGCCTACCGTGCAGCCCATCGATAACACGCCGCCGATGCCCATCAGCGCGCCGCCTATCGCGTGATTGACAAAATCACCGAATGAGGCGAACCACTCGAGGCGAAAATTTTTCGTGCTCACCGCGTAGATGAACGAGCCCGCGATCACGCCGGCAAGCGCCGCCACGCCAAAGTTGATGAGCGACAGTTTCGTCGGGTCGAGCAGATAGCGCACGGTGTCGCCCATCGGACTGACGAAGGTGTAGGACTGCACCTGCACGCGGCTGGGAATGTCGGTGGCCATCTCGGCGTATTCTTTCCACGATTGCCCCAGCGGGCCGCCGGTGAGGTACCAGCCGGCGACGATTGCCAGCCCGACCACCGCGCCACTGAGCAGATTGTCGAAGCTCGCGCGAAAATCTTTTGACTTCAATACAAAGATCAGCATACCCATGGCTACCATCAGTGCCACGGCGGTATTGTTGGCTTTCGACGAGGCCTGCCCGAACAATCCGGAAATCACATCGCCCGCGTGCTGCGTGGGTATGCCGTGTTGCGCGAGGTTGATGGTGGCCGGTTGTATCCACGGCAAAAACGCTTTTTCAAACAGCGGCGACCACAGCATCAGGTACGACGCCACCATGCCGATCAGCAACACGGTGAGCGATTTGAGATTTCCGCTGCCCACGCGCACCAGCGTTTTGTTGCCGCAACCGCTGGCCAGCACCATGCCGATGCCGAACAGTAATCCGCCCACCAGATATCGCAGCCACGCAAAATTCGCCGTGCGATATTGCGGAAAGGTTTCAGCCGAAAGATTGATGATGCTGGCGGCTTCCAGCCCGATCACGCCGAGCAGCGCCACCGCCATGGCGAACACCCACGCGCGCATGCGCCCGGTGTCACCGATGTTCACCCAATCGGACACCGCGCCCATGGTGCAGAAGTGGGTTTTGTTGACCACTGCGCCCATGATCACCGCGACGATGAACACTGCACCGAGAACTTGATGGTGAACGTTGACTTCCATGTCACAGATTCTATCGTAAGATGTTGTTTTTGTTAATTATTTTCTATCGCCCCTGTCACACGTAGCGTGTGACATCAGCAACGCCCGCCTGCTCGAACCCGGCGCGGCGCAGCCGGCATGCGTCGCATTGTCCGCAGGCGCGGCCTTCATCCGTGGCCTGATAGCAGGAAACCGTCATCGCGTAATCCACGCCGAGCGCGATGCCGTGGCGAATGATGTCCGCTTTGGACAACGCGATGATCGGCGTATGAATCGTGAGTCGCTGTCCTTCGACGGCGGCGCGGGTGGCGAGGTTGGCCATGGTTTCATACGCCTTGACGTAATCCGGGCGGCAATCGGGATAGCCGGAATAATCGACCGCGTTCGCGCCGAAAAAAATATCGTTTGCGCCGGTGACTTCGGCATTCGCGAGCGCGAACGACAGCAAGATGGTATTGCGCGCCGGCACGTAGGTCACGGGTATACCGGGCGCGACACCGCCGATGGGCACGGCGATGGTTGCATCCGTCAACGCCGAGCCGCCGAACCCGGCGAGATCAATTTTGACCACCCGATGCGACGCCGCCCGCAGCGCCTTGGCGACGCGCGCGGCAGCGGTCAACTCTGCGCGATGACGCTGGCCGTAATCCATCGACAGGCAGTGGCAGGCGTAGCCCTGCTGGCAGGCCAGCGCCAGCACGGTGGCGGAATCGAGTCCGCCTGAAAGCAGGACAACAGCGGTTTTCATGGGACGCTCGTGCGCCTGCGTTTACACGCGCGCACGACAAAAACGAAAAGGGGATTGTACTACCGGCGGTCGCGCTGTTATGCGCTACGTGCTAACGAAGCGTCGTCATGCGGCGCTTGGCTTTATCCGCCGCCTCGCTGCCTGGATAACGCGCCACCAGCGTGTCCATCGATTTGCGCGCGCTAGCGTTATCGCCCAACTCCGCCTGCGAACTGGCGATGTTGGGCAGCGCGTCCGGAGCAGATGCGCTGTCGGGGTAGGTTGCGATCAGCCGTTGCTGACTGGCGATGGCATTTTTGTAGTCGCGCAGATTGAAATACGAATCGCCGATCCAGTATTGCGCGCGATGCGCCAGCGGGCTTCGCGGATACTGGCCGAGAAACGACTGGAACGAGGTGATCGCGCCTTGGTAGTTGCCGTTGCGGCGTTGCTGCTGTGCAGCTTCGTAGATGCGCGTTTCATCGACGGAGGTACCTGCGACCGCCACGACCGGCACCGCCGCCGGCACACCCGGCGCCGTGGGGGGCGGGGTAGCTTCCGCAGCCGGACCTGGGCCAGGCGGCGCACCACCGCCTGACTCGATGCGTCGCATGCGCGTATCGAGATCGACATACATATCGCGCTGGCGCTTGGCGTTGTTTTCGACGCCGTTGTTGACCACTTCGATTTGCCCGCGCAGCCCCTGAATCTCGCGCTTAAGCAGCTCGATCTGACTCACCAGTTCCAGCACCGGCTGATTGCGCAACGATTCTTCTATTTTGCCGATGCGCCCGGAGATCGATTCGCTCTGCGACTTCAGATCATCGACGCGCCGGGCCTGCTCCGCAATTTGTTTGCGCGCCACATCGTCGTCGAACATGCCTGCGTGCGCGGGCGTGCGCGCGACACCCGCCATAAGCAGCAGGATACACGCCAGCGCGAGCAACCCGCGAATGTGGTTGCGCCTCACGCCTCACGCCTCACGTTTTTAGCCTTGCGCAATTTATTCGCCCTGATAAACAATATCCGCGCGCCGGTTTTCGGCAAACGCAGATTCCGTGGCGCCCTGCCCGCGCGGCTTTTCTTCGCCGAAACTGACGGATTCCACACGCGGCGCTTCCGCGCCCAGCACCGTCATCATTTGCTTCACGGCATCGGCGCGGCGCTGGCCCAACGCGAGGTTGTATTCGCGGCTGCCGCGCTCGTCGGTGTTGCCCTGAATAATCATTT
>CAMDDY010000430.1 GCA_945893125.1 Bordetella parapertussis | reverse complement strand
CGCGGCCCCAAGCCAAAGAAAATCATCGACAGCGGCAGCCACGCCGTGACCGGAATCGGTCGCAGCATCGACAACGTGGGGTCGAGCATCTGGCGAATGATTTTGACCTTGCCGATCAGCAAGCCCAGCGGTATGCCGATGACAATGGCGAGCGCGAATCCGCCATACACCCGCTGCATCGAGGCAAAAAGATGCGTGAGTATGGTGCCGCTGAAAGCGTCGTTGTAGACGCCGCCGAAAGTGAAGTCCCACATCATGATGCCGACTTGCGACGGCTTGGGGATCAGCCGGGTGCCGGTCATCACCACCAGTTGATGCCACAGAAACAACAGCAGCAGCGGAAACGCCACCGCCAGCAGCACACCCTGCACACGCTCCGGCAGCCAAGGTTTGCGCGCAACCGCCGGGGTGGGCTTGTCTACAGCCGGGGCGGGTGTGCCCGCCTCGGCAGCCTTCCCGGCCGCCACGGCTATCTCGGAGGGAAGCGCCGACACCGGCACCTGCTCCAGCCGGTCTACTTCTTGGCCGGCGCATCCGCCGGCAT
This sequence comes from Bordetella parapertussis, assembly GCA_945893125.1. Taxonomy (GTDB): domain Bacteria; phylum Pseudomonadota; class Gammaproteobacteria; order Burkholderiales; family SG8-41; genus UBA5216. The sequence continues at coordinate 4,132 of CAMDDY010000430.1, read as the reverse complement.
GAACTTGGTGTTGATGAACCGATCAAAGTTCGGCAACTGGCGTATCTGCTTACTCTCCAGCATCAAGGCGCCGTAGGCTTTAGCGCGTTTGATGAATTCGTCGTCGATCTTCCACGTCAGTTGCACGTTGGGCGCCGCCAGTTCAATGGATTTTTGCTGCTGACCGAGTTTTTGCATGGTCATCTTGACCATTTCCGCACGGTTGCCCAAGGCGAATTCCGTCGCCTTGCGATGCATCTCCACCATGAGCTTCACCAGATCGGGATTCTTGTCGAGCATTTCCTGACGGGTCGCCCAGATCATGTTGAGCGAACCGATGGGCGTGCTGTAGGGATATTCGACGATCCGGCCGTCGCCGTTGGCGAGACTGATGCCGGGGCCGGGTTCGGCGCCCACGTAGGCATCGATGTCACCGCGCGCCAGCGCCGGGGCCATGTCCGAGAACGGCAGGCGTATCGACTGGATGTCCTTGATGCTCATGCCCTCGGCTTTCAGGCGCTCAAGTATCACCACCTCTTGCGTGGAGCTCGGCCAGATGGCGACGCGCTTGCCCTTCAAATCCTTGATCGTCTTGATGTCGGATTTGGTGCTCGCCACCACCGCCATGCCGCCGTTGCATTGCGGCGCGAAGATCACCACCGGCTCGCCGGCCGCCGCGCCGAGCATCGCCGCCGCAATGCCAAAGGTGGCGAAATCCACCGAACCCGTGATGACCGCGTTCTTGCTGTCCGTCGGCGTTTCAAACGGTATCACTTCAATCTTGTAACCAGCGGGCGCAAACTGTTGGTAGAAGTGCGGCGTGATGCTGTGGATCAGCTTGAGCGCGCCGACCTTGATCACTTTCTCCTGCGCGTGCGCGGTATGCAACGTGGGCAACGCCAGCGGTGCGAGCAAGACAAGAGCGGCGGCAATAAACTGTCTGCGTGGTGAAAGTAGCGATGACATGGGGCGATCTCCTGGTTAATGCGCCGGGCGGGCATGGGACACACCTGCTTCGCGCTTCAACCATACTCTCAGCAACCATCATGCCAACTATGAATTATTGTTTAAAAACAAATAGTTATGTTAATTCACTATTATGGACTCGCACCGCAGTGGGGCGGCCTATTTCCACCGCGCACCAAATGGGCGCAGCAGCAAACTAATCGGAGCTATTCGGAGCTGTTCGCAGGCAACCCTGCGGAGATCTCACGCACCAACATGGTCAGCGCGCCGTCGGGCCGCGCGAGTTCTTCAAGAATCGTGAAGTGGTTGTGCCCGTGCAGACACGCGAGCCGTCCCGGCAGCCCGGCTTGCTCACGCGCCGATGCGTAGATTGCGGATTGCCGCTGCAACTCCGGCAGTTCGCCGGTGCCGCACGCCAGCAGCAACGGCGCGGACCGCGCGGGCGGGTTCGACAAGGGACGATTCAACAAAGGACCATTCGACAAGGGACTGAGGCGCCGCGCCGCCTCCGCGTCCAGCCGCAATTTTGCGTTGAGATAATTCAGCCGTATCGGTTCCAGATCAAAAATGCCGCTGATCGCAAGACCGGCTTTGACCGCGGGTTCATCCATCATCATCGCCGTGAGATGCCCGCCCGCCGACCAGCCGGACACGATGATGCGCGACGGATCGCCGCCAAACCGCGCCGCGTGTTGCGCGATCCAGCGCAGCGCCGCGCGCACTTCATCAACGATACCGTCGAGCGTGATCGCCGGCGCCAGCGTGTAGCCCGGCAGCGCGACGTGGATGCCGTGCGCGAGCGGCCCCGCGGCGAGGAAGCTGAAGGTCTCTTTGGCGCGCATCTGCCAATAGCCGCCGTGGATGAAAATCAGCACCGGCGCGGGTTTGTCGCTTGGCGGCGCGGCAAAATAATCGATGCGATTGCGCTCGGCCGGCCCATAACGCAAACCCAGATGTTGCGGCATGGCCTCGCGCAGGCGCGCGCTGCGCGCATCAAAATCCGCCAACAGCGCCGCGCTGTTTGCCACCGCCGCCGTGTTGTCGTACGCGGCATCGAGCGCGGCACGATCCATGCCGCGATACAACGTCATCGCGAAATCACTGATTAGCGCGCGGCGTTAGCCGTAACCCACCGCGCCGCCTCGAACAACAACCGATCATTGTTACGCGCGGCCATCAACTGCGCGCCCACCGGCAGTCCGTTCGGCCCGGTGAAAAGCGGCAACGTCATGCACGGCACATGCGTGCTGGTGCCGATCAGACAGTGCGCGGCGTTGCCGGTGGCGTTAAGGCCCACCGGCGCTTCGCCCGATGCGGCGGGCACGAGCAGCACGTCGAAGTCCTTGAACACGTCGTGCATCATGCGGCGCAGACGCGCCAGCGTGCTGCGCGACTCACGGTATTTGTCAAAGCCGCACGCGAGGCCGTCTTTCAGGCGGTTGTTGCGCAGCGTTTCGCTAATCATTTCGTAGTGATGATTGATTTCCCACGACCGGTTGCGCGCGAACTCGAAGCTGCTTACCCAGCGATGCGCGCCTTCGAGTTGGCTGAAGGCTTCGGGCAGCGTGACATCGCTTACCTTCGCGCCTGCTTTGGCAAGCGTGGCCGCGCAGGCTTCGAGTGATTTTTGCGTGCCGGGTTCGCATTGATTCCAGTATGGCGTGCGGCAAAACCCGATGCGCGGGGCGTCGATGACTTTCGCCGACAGCGGTTGCGGCGCGACGCCAATCACTACGTCACGATACAGCGCAATATCTTCCACCGAGCGCGCAATCAGGCCGACGGTATCGACTGAACCCGACGCTTCCATCACGCCATGGCAACGAATGTCGCCCCACGTCGGCCGGTAGCCCACGCAGCCGCAGAACGCCGCCGGCCTGATAGTAGAGCCGGTAGTCTGCGTGCCCACCGCCAACGGCACCATGTTGTCACCCACCGCCGCCGCTGAACCGCTGGATGAACCGCCCGGCGTGCGCGCGTGATCTTGCGGGTGATGCGTTTTGCCCGGATGCCGGTTGGCGAATTCGGTGGTCACCGTCTTGCCCATGATGAGTCCGCCCGCGCGGCGCGTCAGCGCCACCAGCGCCGCGTCGATGCGCGGACGGTGGCCCTTGTGGATCGGCGTGCCGTACTCGGTGGGCATGTCAGCGGTGTCGATGATGTCCTTGATGCCCACCGGCACGCCTTGCAGCGGCCCGACTGTGCCGCTGGCGTCCAACGCGCGTGCTTGCTTAATAACGAGATCGGGATCGAGAAACTGCCACGCTTCAACTTGCGGCTCGCGTGCATGGATGTGATCGAGGCAGGCGCGGGCGACCGCTTCAGCGGTGGTTTGCTTTGAGGTTATGGCGGCAACGATTTCGCTGGCGGTGAGTTGGTTGAGTTGCTTTGTCATTGGGTTAACCATAAAATAGTTAATAAAAACAAATACTTATAATCTAATTACCCCTGCCGCCCCTCGCCACCCGGCAAGCGCGGCATTTCAAAACGATCGGTGATGCGGGTGTAGCCCGCTTTGCCCGCGAGCCTGCCGATGGGATCAACCACGCCGACATCGACATGAAATTTGTCGTTGACGGCGCCGTCGCTAAAATGAAAATACACCACTTCACCGATCACCACATGGTACGGGCGCGGGCCAACTTCGACGCGCTGCATCAGGCGGCACTCCATCGCGATTGGCGCTTCAAGTATGCGCAACGCTTTTACCTTGCGCGAGGGTGCGGTGGTGAAGCCTGCTTTTTCCATTTCGTTGACGCCGCGTGCATACCCCACCGCGCACACGTTCATTTTGTCGCGCATGGCGTGGCTGACGATATGCACCACGAAGTCACCTGTCTCCAAGATATTCGCCACCGTGTCTTTCGCGCCGGACTCGCCATCGCCCGCTGAAAACATCAGCATCGGCGGCGGCGCGCCGAGGGCGTTGAAAAAACTGAAGGGTGCTGCGTTGTGGCCGTTTTTGCCGGTGGTGGACACCAGCGCGATGGGACGCGGCGTGATCGAGCCGACCATCAGTTTGTATTGGTCTATTGAGCTTAAGGTTGAAACGTCAAATTCGGGCATGGTGATTCCGCTCAGGTCAAAAACTTAACTGCGATTTAACATGGATGTACAGGATAGACCGGATTTTGACCGCGGTTATCCTGTTAATCCCGTGCATCCATGTTCGATAGGGTTCTCAGCC
>CAMDDY010000429.1 GCA_945893125.1 Bordetella parapertussis | reverse complement strand
GCGAGGATATTGCCGATGGCCTGATGCTGGATAATGTGCCGCGCGCCCTGCACCCGCAGTTTGGCATAGGTCACCGCCGCCTCGTACGCCGCGCGCGCGATGCCGATGTTCATTGCCGACATGACCGGGCTGCCGCGTCCGGCGGCAATCGCTGCAAGCGCGGTTGTGCCGCCATCCCCCAGCGCGTTGCCCGCGGGCACGCGGCAATCCGTGAACGCGAGTTCGCCGCCGCTGCCGTGAAACCATTTCACCGCCTCGGTATTCGCCGCCAGATCGCGCACCGTCACGCCTGCCGTGCCGGCGGGAATCAACAGTGAAATGATGTTGTCTGCGTTGCCATTCTCCCCCGCTTGCACACCGGTCAATTTGGCCACCGGCGCATTCTGCACAAAGCCCATCGTGCCGTTCAGTACCCATTCGCCATTGCTCTGGCGCACGGCGCTCAAACGGCATGCGGGCGCTTCGGTCAACTCGCGATGATATTTCCAGCCGAGTTCCGCATCAGGCGCGTGTATGGCAAACGCCAGATGAAACCGCTCATCACCGATAAACGCAGGCAAAAACCGCCGACGCTGTTCGTCTGTCATCATTTGATCGAACAACAAGTGCGCGAGACGCGAGGTTTCGGCGAGCGTGATGGCGATGCCAATATCGCCCGCCGCGAGTTCTTCAGCAACAATGCACGAAGTCAGGTTATCCGCGCCCGCGCCGCCCAGCGCCTCGGACAACGCGAGGCTGCGCAGGCCCATTTGCGAGGCTTGATCGATCAACGCAAGCGGCAGCGGCTTGGCGAAATTTTGCAAATGATCCGGATGCAAAATCAGCGGCTTGATTTCGCGCTCGACAAAATCACGCACCGTATCGCGAAATTCCTGCTGTTCCGGGGTGAGATGCAGGTTATACATGGCCACGCCTTTTATACTTCATAAGTATTTGTTTTTGTATAATAATTAGTGTTTTCGTACCGCCTTCATGCGCTGCACCGAATCGCCTGCCAGATGGGTCCAGATCACCGCATCGCGTTCGAGTTTATCCGCCCCCGCGTGCATCAGCGCCACGCCCGCGCTCGCATGGATATCCATGTTGAGCGCGGTCACGCGTTGCAGCGCATCGGTGGCAAAGTTCTGCAACAGAATCGCGTTGTTCGCCGCATTGCCGGTCTTGGCTTCGCCTTCCGTCGCCACGCGCAGCACGAACGAACGCAGCGCTTCGGTCAGCATGTGCATCTCCGACAGTTTTAACTGCACGGCCTGATTGTCCTTGAAATAGCGGCTGTGCGGCCAGTGTGTCGCGGCAAACTGTGTCGCCATTTCCACCGCCGCATCACAAATGCCCAGCGCGTTGGCGCCCAATTCAAAGTCGCCGAACAGGCGCGCAGGTCCGTTGCGCACGCCATGCCCGTCGTTCACTTTGCCAATCACATTTGCGTGCGGCACACGGCAGTTTTCGAAAATCAGTTCCGCGTTTTGATAAAAGCGCCAGCCGCTTTTGTTGAACACTTTGCCTATGCGCATGCCCGGTGTGCCCACCGGCACCGCGAACATGGTGCCGCCTTCTTTTTGCGGCACGTTCGGATTGGTGCGCGTGCCGATGAGAAACAGCCGCGCCACACTGCCGTTGGCGATGAAACATTTCTCGCCGTTGAGTATCCAGTCAGCGCCCTCACTGTTGTCCACCGGCTCGGCCTTGAGCCGCCAGCCCGCGCGCGGGTCTTCTTCCGGCGGCAAACGGTGATCGGAACCCGAGTTCGGCTCGGTGCCCGCCTGCCCCAGCAAAAACGTTTCATCTTCGGCAAACGGCCGCACGAAACGTTCCAGTTGTTGCGGCGTGCAGCCGCCTTGCAGCAGATGCGTCCACTTCCAGCACTGGCTGAAAGTTTTCGCCATCGCGCTATCGCCCTTGGCCAACTCGATAATCACCAGCGCCTGCGTGATCAGATCAACGCCGTAGCCGCCGAATTTCTTATCGACAACGAGCGTGCGAAAACCCAGCCGCGAGCCTTCGCGAATCACATCCCAATCGAACGTCTCGCGCGGATCAGTGATGCGGTCGCGCGCGAGCGAACGCGGACGCAGTACTTCGGCGGCGAACTGGCGCGCCTTGAGTTGCCAGGCTTGTTGTGACTCGGTGAGGGTTAGATCCATGGTTACCTTAGCAGGCGCTACGCCGCATCATGCATCGACATGGCGATAATGCACGGCTTATCCGAACGATTGCTCCACGCGTGATTCGAGCCGCGCAGCACCACGGTGTCACCGGCGCTCAAGTTCACTTCTTCAAGATCAAGCACCAGCGTCACTTCACCCTCGATGATCAGCGCAAAATCCAGCGTGCGGGTCTTCTGCATGTAGGGATGCGGCGCGTTGCTGGAATACGAGGATGCGCACGGCGAACCCATCAAAGCAAAATATGCCTGCACTTCTTTCGATCCCACTTTGCCCTTCCACGCCGCATCCGGCGGAATCTGCAAATAGCGGCACAGCGAACCGGCCTTGGGCGGCTCGATGGTATGCGGCGCGTTGAGCGTTTTATTCTGGATGCGCGCCGGCGTCTGATCGGTCACCCACAGGCGCGTGGCCGCAAAGCCCGGGCGCGCCGGGTCTACATGCACATCGGGCGACGGGCCGTCGCTCAGCGCGCCGGATTTTGTGCCGTTGTCGTAATCGCGAACAACAATGCGGCGGATGGGCTTGATGTCAATCATGATGATATCCCTTCCGGCTTGAAGTCATCGGGAAACGTCGCAGCGACAAACACGAACGCCATCGCGCCGGCGTTCACGTTACGCCAGGCATGCCATGCCGCCAGATCAATCACGCAATCGCCGGGCTTCAAGTGGTATTCGCCGTCGTCCAGAATCATGGTGCGTTCGCCGCTCAACAAAATGCCGTAGTCGATGGTCTCGGATTTATGGATGCGCGTGGTGAACAGGTTTTGATTGCCGCGCTCCCACGTGCCTCCGGGTGTTTTCTTGGGCGGATGTTGCGCCGTGATGAAAGTGTCTTGCGCCGCATCGTAATCCTTGCGCATCGCATCGGACTGCACGATCCGCAGATGCCCGCCATTAGGCGGCGGCTCGAAATGGAACGGCAGATTGCCGTCGTCCTTGTCGCCGGAAATATTTGCCGGGCAGTTGTGAAATACCCAGATGTCCGTCATGCCCGTGCCCTTTTTGAAAGAGTTTGGATTGACGTTGGGCGCGGCGCTGTCGAACAACACCTTGGAGCGCCCCTGCGCATCGTTGCCGGTAACCACGCGGCGGATGGGTTTTACATCACTTGCGCCTTCAGCCATAATTATTTACTCCGTAAATCACAATATCAAAATCTTTTTTGACACAGATTTACGCAGATGAACGCAGATTGCCACTGTGTCGTTCCCGCGCAGGCGGGAACCCATAACACCGCGCCACTAGCGACGGCTAACGGGTTCCCGCCTGCGCGGGAATGACAGTGATGGGTTTTAATCTGCGTTCATCTGCGTAAATCCGCGTCAAAAATGCTTTTACAGTCTCAATCCACCTTAGTCCCAGTTTCCTTCACCAATTTGGCAAACTTCGCGATCTCCGCCCTCACAAACTCCGTGAACTGCTCCGGTGAATTCTTGTCCCCCGCCGGATCGTAACTGCTTTGCCCCAGCCGCTGTATCAGTTCAGACGATTTAAGATGCCGGTTCACCTCGGCGTTGATTTTGTTCACCACCGCAGCAGGCGTTTTCGCCGGCGCGATCAACCCGTTCCATCCGATGATTTCGTAGCCCGGCAAACCGGACTCAGCAATCGTCGGCAACTGGGGCGCCAGTTTCGTACGCTCGCGTGTGCTGACACCCAGCCCGCGCAGCTTGCCCGCCTGCACCTGTGGCAGCGAGATCGACATGATCGGCCACATGATTTGCACCTGGCCGCTCACCACATCGATCAGCGCCGGTGTGGCGAATTTGTACGGCACGTGCAGAATGTCCACCCTGGCCATGGTTTTGAACATCTCGCCCGCCAGATGCGGCGGCGTGCCGTTGCCCGAAGACGAATACACCAGTTGCCCCGGTTTGGCTTTCGCCAGCGCGATCAATTCTTTCACCGATTTCGCCGGCACGGAAGGGTGAACGCTCAGGATAAACGGCGAGGTCGCGCATAACGCGATCGAGGCAAAATCACGCACCAGATCGTACGGCCCCGGTTGCAGCACCGCGTTGATCGTATAAGCCGCGCTCGACAGCAACAAGGTGTAACCATCCGGCGGCGCTTTCGCCACCATTTCCGTGGCAATAGTGCCGCCGCCACCCGGACGTTGCTCAACGATGGTTTGATGGCCCCACGCTTCGGTGAATTTTTGCCCGAACATGCGCGCCACGATATCGGGGCCGGGGCCGACGATGATGCGGATGGGCTTGGCGGGGAATTCCTGCGCGTGCGCGGCGCAAGCGATAAACAGCGAACCCAGCAGAATCGTAGGATGGGTGGAGCGCAGCGCAACCCATCGCCGTTGATTACGCAACATCGAACGATGGGTTTCACCCATCCTACAATGACTAATGCCCACTCGCGCCTCCCGGCGTCCACGCCGTCGGCGCCAGCGCAGTGTCGTCGCTGATCACGTCCAGCACCACCGGGCGATTCATCGCCATGGCCTTGGGCAGCAGCTCCTTCAGTTGCGCCGGCGTTTCCACGCGGAACGCCGCGCAGCCCATCGCCTCGGCGATTTTTGCGATGTCC
>CAMDDY010000428.1 GCA_945893125.1 Bordetella parapertussis | reverse complement strand
GCGGCGCCGCCTTGCTGGTAGGCGGGTGCGGCTGCGGGATACGTGGGAGCGGGGGCCGGGCGCGGCTGCTGTTGCTGCAGTACCACCGGGCGCGGCGCCGGTGCCGGACGCGGCGCTTCGGCTACGGCGACTGGCTTGGGCGGCTCTGGCGCAACTGCCGGTTTCGCGGGTTCCGGTGCGGCGGCCACGGGGGCTACCGGAGCGGCGGCGGGTGCGGGCGCCGCTGCGGTTAAGGGTGAGGGGGCGGTCGCAGGCGCTTTATCGCCCTTGGTCGGAATAAAACCGGTCATGACGCCCACGCCAACGAGACTGGCTGCGGTGACCGACACGGCGGCAATACCGACCAACGGATTCATTTTCGCGGTTTCAGACATGATTTTCTCCATTTGCAAGTTGATGTAAGTTGGTAATCGTAGCGGGCTGTTGGTTCCGCCCATTTTTTCTGACTACTGCAACTAACGATCAGGATAGCATGACGTTTACCGGCTTCGCGTGAAAAAAATCACACGGAAACAAGTTGTTACACATCCTTTACCGCGGGCCGAGCCGTGTAAGTGATTGATTTTGGCTAGGTTTGCAATTCAGGCCGGTTGCGGAAATGTTCGAGCGCCTCCGGATTGGCCAGCGCCTCGCTGTTTTTGACCGGCAGGCCATGCACCACGTTGCGCACCGCGAGTTCAACGATCTTGCCGCTGCGCGTGCGCGGAATATCCGCAACTTGCAACACTTTGTCGGGCACATGGCGCGGCGTGGTGTTGTCGCGTATCTGTTGCTTGATCTGGTTGATGAGCGCATCGTCGAGCGTTAAGTCTTCGCGCAGGCGCACGAACAGAACCACCCGCACATCATTGTTCCAGTCTTGACCGATGGCAATGCTTTCGACCACCTCATCGAGTTTTTCCACCTGGCGGTAAATCTCGGCGGTGCCGATGCGCACGCCGCCGGGATTGAGCACCGCGTCCGAACGGCCATAAATGACTAGCCCGCCATGTTCGGTGTATTCGAGATAATCGCCGTGACGCCACACATTGGGATATTTGTCGAAATACGCGTCGTGATATTTGCGGCCGTCGGCGTCGTTCCAGAAGCCCAGCGGCATCGAGGGAAACGGCGCGGTGCAAACCAACTCGCCTTTTTCGCCGCGCAGCGAACGCGCATCATCGTCGAATACCTCGACTTTCATGCCGAGGCCCGGCGCCTGGATTTCACCGCGCCACACCGGCGCTGCGGGATTGCCCAGTGCAAAGCACGACACGATATCCGTGCCGCCCGAGATCGACGCCAGATGCAGATCGCTTTTGATGTTGCGATACACGTAATCAAAACTCTCCGGCGCCAGCGGCGAGCCGGTGGAGAGCAGCGCCTTGAGATGGGGCAGTTTGTGCGTGACCGCGGGTTCATGTCCGAGCTTGGCGATGGCGTCGATGTATTTGGCGGCGGTGCCGAAGATGGTGATGTTTTCGGCTTCGGCGTAATCCCACAACACGCGGCCACGCCGCACGAAGGGCGAGCCGTCGTAGAGCATCAGCGTGGCGCGCGACGCCAGGCCCGACACCAGCCAGTTCCACATCATCCAGCCGCAGGTGGGGTAATAAAACAGGCGATCGCGCGGCTTCACATCGGTTTGTAATTGGTGCTCTTTCAGATGCTGCAACAGCGTGCCGCCCGCGCCATGCACGATACACTTGGGCACGCCGGTGGTGCCCGATGAATACAAAATGTAGAGCGGATGATCGAACGGCAGGCGCTCGAAATGTATGTCCTGCGCCTGAAACGGCGCCATGAAATCGCGTACATCGATGGCGTTCGTGATATTCGCAAGTGGCAGGTCGGCGCGGGTATACGGCACCACCACGACTTTTTGCAGCGATGGCAACTGGGCCGCGATTTCCTTCACGCGCGGCAGCACATCAATCATTTTGCCCATGTGAAAATAGCCGTCCACCGCAAGCAGGATTTTCGCTTCGATTTGCCCGAAGCGATCCAGCACGCCCTGCACGCCGAAATCCGGCGAACACGATGACCATACCGCGCCGATACTGGCGGTGGCCAACATGCCGATTACCGCGCCGGGCAGGTTGGGCAGATACGCCGCCACGCGGTCGCCGGGTTTGACCCCTTGCGCGAGTAACGCTTGCGCAAGGCGCGAGACTTCGGCGTGTAATTCCGCCCAACTGACGCGGCTTTTAAGTTGCTCTTCGCCCCAGAACACGATGGCGGTGGTGCGGTCGCGCCGGCGCAGCAGGTTTTCAGCGAAATTCAAACGCGCTTCGGGAAACCATTTCGCGCCGGGCATGCGGTCGCGGTCGATGAGGATGGTGTCGCCCTGCGTCGAACCGACTACGCCGCAAAATTGCCAGATCGCCTGCCAGAATTGCTCGCGGTCGTTGCATGACCAGGCGTGCAGTTCGGCGTAGTCATTGGTTTGGACGCCGTAGCGTTCGGCGACGAATTTTCTGAACGCAGTAAGGTTGGACGCCGCGACGCGTTGGGGGGAGGGGGTCCACAGGGGTTGATCCATAGTCACTCCTTTTCCGCTCGCCCCCGGAGTGAATCCGGAGCAGGCCTTGTCGAATGGCAATCACTGGCCAAAGCGCTTCGATTACGCGCAAGTCTGGAAACCTCTGCCCAGTCTCCACGAATCATGGCTTCTTTCTTTTTGCGACCCCAGCCTTTGATCTGTCTCTCTGACACGAGAGCTTCTTCACGGGTTGGGAAGTCTTGGGAGAACACTAAGGTTACCGGGCGCCGCGTGGACGTATAGCCCACGATTTTGCCTTCCGCGTGATGCCACATGCGAACCTCAAGATTATCCGTGTGTCCGACGTAATAAGAATCGTCGGCGCATTTGAGAATGTATACCCAAAAACTCATGATCGTGGTGTTGATTGCCCTTCGACAAGCTCAGGGCGAACGGTGGTTTGTCGGATTCCCGAATACATTAACCCGTTCGTCCTGAGCCTGTCGAAGGACTGGTTCGTGATCCCTAGTTACTCAGGCCGCATCTGCGGAAACAAAATCACATCGCGTATCGACGGGCTGTCGGTGAGCAGCATCACCAGCCGGTCGATGCCGATGCCCGCGCCGGCGGTCGGCGGCAGGCCGTATTCCAGCGCACGGATGTAATCGGCGTCGTAATGCATGGCCTCGTGATCGCCGGCGTCTTTTTGCTTGACCTGCTGCTGAAAACGCGCGGCCTGGTCTTCGGGGTCGTTTAGCTCCGAAAAGCCATTGGCGATTTCGCGGCCCGCGATGTAGAGCTCAAAGCGTTCGGTGATCTCAGGGTTTTTGTCGTTGCTGCGCGCGAGTGGTGAAACTTCCGCCGGATAGTCGATGAGGAAGGTCGGTTCGTGGAGTTTGGTTTCGACGGTGTTTTCAAACAGCGTCAGTTGCAGTGCGCCCAAGCCATCATTCGGGCGCACATCCACGCCCAGGCTTTTCAGTTTGGCGGTGATTTTGGTTTTGTCGTTCAGCACGTCGTCGCCGATCTCCGGCTGATACTTGCGAATGGCGTCGGTGATGGTGAGTCGCGCATAAGGTTTGGCGAAATCGAGTTCGCGGCCTTGATACATCACCTTGGTACCGCCCGCAGCCTGCGCGGTTTCGCGAATCAAACGCTCGATGAAATCCATCATGCCGTTGACTTCCATGTAGGCGCAGTAAAACTCCAGCATGGTGAATTCGGGGTTGTGGCGCGTGGACATGCCTTCGTTGCGGAAATTGCGGTTGATCTCGAACACGCGCTCGAAACCGCCGACCACCAGTCGCTTCAAATATAGCTCCGGCGCGATGCGCAGATAAAGCTGCATGTCGAGCGCGTTGTGATGCGTGACAAACGGACGCGCTGCGGCGCCGCCGGGAATCTGGTGCATCATCGGCGTCTCGACTTCGAGATAGTTTTCCGCCACCAGCACATTGCGCACCGCCTGAATGATTTTGGAGCGCTTGAGAAAGGTTGCGCGAGTGTCTTCGTTGACGATCAAATCGACGTAACGCTGGCGGTATTTGATCTCCTGATCGGTCAGGCCGTGAAATTTCTCCGGTAGCGGGCGTAGCGATTTTGTCAATAAAAACAAATGCTTGCATCGTATCGTGAGTTCGTTTGTTTTGGTTTTGAATAAGACGCCGGTGACGCCGATGATGTCGCCGATGTCGTAATGCTTGAAGGCATCCTGCGCGTCTTTGCCGGTGTCGCCTTCGGAAACGTAAATCTGTATGCGTCCGCTGGTGTCCTGAATCGTGGCGAAACTCGCCTTGCCCATCACGCGTTTCAACATGATGCGGCCCGCGACCGTGACGCTGACGGCTTCTTTTTCCAGCGGCTCACGCTCGGTGGCTGCGTGCTTCGCCATCAAGTCACCCGCGTGATGCTTCTGCACAAAATCATTCGGGAAGGCGATGCCTTTGGCGCGCAAGGCGGTGAGTTTGGCGCGGCGCTCTTCGATGATTTTGTTGGTGTCCTGCTCCGGCGGCTTGTTGGTATCGTCCATGATCTTATAACCCCTGCTTCAAACTGGCTTCAATAAAAACATCCAGTGCGCCGTCGAGCACCGCTTGCGTGTTGCCGATCTCGATGTTGGTGCGCAAATCCTTGATGCGCGACTGGTCGAGCACATACGAGCGTATCTGGTGCCCCCAGCCGATGTCGGTTTTGGCGTCTTCCTTGGCCTGCTTTTCTTCGTTGCGTTTTCTGATTTCGAGTTCGTACAAGCGCGAT
>CAMDDY010000427.1 GCA_945893125.1 Bordetella parapertussis | reverse complement strand
GCTCGCCAGCAGTATCGACGGCGAGGTGCCGGCATTAATTACCGGCGTGAAATCCTTAAGCGTGTCGATCTTGATAGTGGGATACAGCGCGTTCATCACCACGAACGGCACCGACACAATCAGCAGCGTATGACCGTCCGCATTGCCCTTGGCGGCGATCTCGGTGCCGATCACCGTGCCCGCGCCGCCGCGGTTATCCGCCACTGAACCGGGCGCAAAGCCTTCATTCAGCCCATGCACCAGAAAACGCGCAAGCACATCGTTGCCGCCGCCCGGCGGAAACGGAATCACCACGCGTATGCCTTTGCCTTTCGTGGGAAATGCGGGGAAATCCGCTGCGGCGTTTGACTGCGCCGTTGCTGCCTGCGCAGTCGTAAACAGCAAACCTGCAGCAAGAAGCAGCAGAGGTGAATTCATAAAATATCTTTTAAAAACAAATAGTTACGTATTTGCACCGCGTTTGCCGGACTTACCCTGTTTGCCGTACCAATCGAGAATCTGCTCGCCCGTCCAGAACAACACGCCGGGTTTTTTGCGCAACGTCTTGAACACGGTTTCAAAATATTTGATGCGATGCGCGACGCCGGAGATGTATGGATGCACGCCGATCGCCATGATTTTCGCGCGCGTTTTGCCTTCTTCGTACAGCCGGTCAAAGTGATCCAGGGTGCGCGTGACGAACTCATTGCTCGAATGATGCTGCACCATCATCATCGGGATGTCGTTGCACTCGACGTTGTACGGCATCGCCACCACCTTGCCATGCCTGGTACGGATGTCGCAGGGCTCGTCGTCAATAATCCAGTCGGCGATATATTTGATACCGGCCTCGGCCAGATAATCCGGCGTGTAAAACGTTTCGGTCAACCCCGGCGATAGCCAGCCCACCGGCGCTCTTCCGGTAAATGCCTTGATGGTTTTGACCGTGCGCTGAATCATTGCGCGCTGATCTTTCTCCACATGTATCGGCTGCTGGTCGTACGAGTGGCCGACAAACTCCCAGCCGGATTTCAGCGACGCTTCCGCCACCCGCGCGTAATCGCTAATCACCCGCGCGTTGGTAAACAGCGACGCCTTGATATCCAGATCATCCAGCGCCTGCTTCATGCGCCAGAACCCCACGCGCATGCCGTACTCGTGCCACGCCCAATGCGCAAAATCCGGCAGACGGTTCACGTTGGTCGGCGGCGGCAGCACCTGCCGCGGCATTGGGCGGTGTATGTCCCACACTTCCACGTTGATAATGGGCCAAATCACCACGCGCGCGCCGCCCGGCAGCTTCAGCGGCGGGCGATCAATAATGGCGGAATAGTCGAGACGTTGCGATGGCAGCATGATTTTGTGTGAATAAATAGCAGAGTTTTCTGTCCAACGATTATACGAGCAATTTGCATCCCCCGTGACGATTGACTACCATGCCGCACTCAGGAGATTCCCCATGAAACGCATCATCATCGCGTCACTGCTTGCGCTCGCTGCCGTTCACCACGCCGCGGCACAAAATTATCCCGCGCGCCCGATCCGCCTGATCGTGCCGTTCCCGCCCGGCGGCAACATTGACATCACCGCACGTGCCATCGCGCCGGGCTTAACCGAAGTGCTGGGACAAACCATCGTCGTCGATAACCGCGGCGGCGCGGGCGGCATCATCGGCACCGATCTCGTGGCGAAATCCACGCCGGACGGCTATACGCTGGTGCTGGCCTCCAGCGGCACCGTCACTGTCGCGCCCTCGCTTTACGCCAAAATGCCCTATGATCCGGTCAAGGATCTCACGCCAATTACGCTGTTGTCGTACGTGCCGATCGTGCTGGTGGTGCATCCGAACAATCGCGCGAAATCGATCAAGGATTTTATTGCGAATGCCAAGGCGCAGCCGGGCAAAATGATCATGGCGTCGGCCGGCAATGGCACTACCAATCAACTCGCGGGCGAACTGTTTCAACTGGAAACCGGCGCGAAATTTGTGCATGTGCCGTATAAGGGCGCCGGTCCCGCGCTGATTGATTTAATCGGCGGCCAAGTTGAAATGTTATTCGATCAACTGAGCGCTTCGAGCAACTTCATCCGCACCGGCAAACTGCGCGCGCTGGTTGTCGCGGGCGACAAACGCAACGCGATCATCCCCGATGTGCCCACCATGACCGAAAGTGGTTTGAAAAATTGCGATGCGGGAACGTTTACCGCGCTGATGGGCCCGGCAAACCTGCCGCGCGACATCGTTGTCAAACTCAATGCCGCAGGCAACAAAACGCTGGCGATGCCATCCACGCGCGAGCGCTTTGCGTCGGTCGGCGCCGATATCCTCGGCGGCACCCCGGCCAATCTGGACGCGAACTTGAAACAGGAACTGGCAAAATGGACGCGGGTGGCGAAGGCGGCGAATATCAAGCTGGAGTAGCGGCTCTTTCGCCTAGCGAAATAAACTCCAGCCCGTCATTCCCGCGTAAGCGGGAATGACGAGGTAGGTAGAGAATATCAGGCATAGAGCCAAGGCCGTTCCGCGCGATAAGCCGCCTCATGCGCCTCAAGCTGCGCGCGGTATTGCACCGTGCGCGCAATATCGTCCAGCCCTTCGAGCAAACACTTTTTGCGCACTGGGTGTATCTCAAAGCGATGCGTCTTGCCTCGCGGGTCCGTCACCGTCTGCGCCGCGAGATCCACGCTGATGGTCGAACCCGGATGCTCGCGCAAAACTTTCCGCATCGCGGTGCATTCCTCGTCGCTTAACACCACCGGCAGCAAGCCGTTTTTGTAGCAGTTGTTGGCGTGGATGTCGCCGAAGCTCGACGCGATCACGCAGCGGATACCGAATTCGTACAGCGCATACACCGCGCTTTCGCGCGACGAGCCGCTGCCCCAGTTACGATCCGCCACGATGATCTGCGCGCGGTTAAACGGCGCGACATTGAGCAAATGTTCCTTCTCGCTCCCATCGGCATTAAAACGCCGGTCGTGAAACAAAATGCGCGCATGTTCCGGCCCGCGCGGCACTTTGTTAAAGCGCGTCGGGCACAGTTGATTGGTATCGACGTTGGGTTCGTCGATGGGGGCGGCTATGGCCGTTAGGGTGGTGAATGGCGTCATTTCAAAGTCAAAGTCATTTGCCACAGATTTCGCAGATTTACGCAGATAAAGTCAAAACCCATACGGGGTTAATCTGCGTTCATCTGCGTAAATCTGCGTAAATCTGCGTCTAAGCAGTTTTTAAAAGTTCCCGCACGTCCGTCAATCGCCCCTTCAACGCCGCAGCCGCCGCCATCGCCGGGCTGACCAGATGCGTGCGTCCGCCCGTGCCTTGGCGGCCCTTGAAATTGCGATTGGAGGTTGACGCGCAGCGTTCGCCTGGTTCAAGTTGATCGCCGTTAATGGCGGTGCAAAGCGAACAGCCCGGCTCGCGCCACTCAAATCCGGCGGTTTTCAATATCACGTCCAGCCCTTCCGTCTCGGCCTGACGTTTCACCAGTTGCGAACCCGGCACCACCCACGCGGGAATAATAGCGCGGCCCAACTTCGCCACTTCCGCCGCTGCACGGATATCTTCAATGCGCGCGTTGGTACACGATCCGATAAACACTTTGTCTACTGCAATATCCGACAACGCCATGCCGGGCGTCAGCCCTTGATATTCGATGGCCGATGCAGTTTCCTGCGCGGTCATTTCGTCATGGATATCGCGCGGATTCGGCACCACGCCGGTGACCGGCCCGCCTTGTTCCGGGTTGGTGCCCCAGGTCACCATCGGCGCAATGTCGGCGGCGTTCATCACCACTTCGTGATCGAAGCGCGCACCGTCATCGGTGGGCAACTGTTGCCACAACACCATCGCCGCATCCCACGCAGAATCTTTGGGCGCATACGGGCGGCCCTGCATATAGGCGTAGGTGGTTTCATCCGGTGCGATCATGCCGGCACGCGCGCCCGCCTCAATCGACATATTGCACACCGTCATGCGCCCTTCCATGCTCATGGTGCGAAAGGTGCTGCCGGCGTATTCGAGCACATGCCCAGTGCCGCCCGCGACACCGATCCTGGCGATAATGGCGAGGATCACATCCTTCGCCGACACGCCAAAGCCCAAAGCGCCATCGAGGGTAATACGCATGGTTTTCTGCGCACGCTGCCAAATCGTCTGCGTCGCCATCACATGCATCATGTCGGATGCGCCGATGCCAAACGCCAGACACCCGAACGCGCCGTGCGTGGCGGTATGCGAATCCGCGCCGCAGATGAGAAGCCCCGGCTGGGTGATGCCCTGTTCCGGCGGCACGATGTGCAAAATGCCCTGACGTGGATCGTCGATGCCGAACAGCGTAATGCCATGTTTCGCCGCGTTGGTTTGCAGCTTGATGACCATGTTGCGAATTTCTACGTTGGCGATGCCCGCAACACCCTTGTCGCGCCCGGTGGTCGGCACGTAGTGATCGTTGAACGCAAACACCTGCCCGGGCCGCGCAATCGTGCGGCCCTGCTGTTCGAGCTTGTCGAAGGCATGAGACGAACCTTCGTGAAACAGCGCGCGATCCACGTGCAGCAGCAGTTCGCCTTCTTCTTCAACCACTACATGGCGATTCCAGATTTTTTCAAACAGCGTCAGCGGCATGTCAAAATCCCTGGACGATTTCCGCGCTGGCTTTGACTTCGCCGCGCTCAACACGCTTCACCGCATCGTTCATTTTCGCATGCGTGGGCGCCGGCACGCCGATTTCAGCGCCTTT
>CAMDDY010000426.1 GCA_945893125.1 Bordetella parapertussis | reverse complement strand
ACCGGCGTTGCCGGCCGATGTGGCGATCTACACACCCGCTTCGAAGCGGTACGT
Source organism: Bordetella parapertussis (assembly GCA_945893125.1). Lineage (GTDB taxonomy): Bacteria > Pseudomonadota > Gammaproteobacteria > Burkholderiales > SG8-41 > UBA5216. The sequence goes on along the minus strand of CAMDDY010000426.1, from coordinate 4,667 downwards.
GAATCTGAAGGAGGAGATCAATCCATGAAAAGAATAATTTTCTGTTGCATGGCGGCAGCGCTGGCGCTGAGTGCAGGTGTCGCCTGTGCTCAGGCCTGGCCCGCCAAAACGGTACGCTGGATCGTGCCGTGGCCACCGGGCGGCGGCGCGGATGTGCTGGCGCGTATCCTGCAAACGTCGTTATCCGAGGCGCTGGGGCAAACCGTGGTGGTGGATAACCGCGGCGGCGCCGCCGGTAACATCGGCGCGGAAATCGCGGCGAAATCGCCGCCCGACGGTTACACCATTGTGTTCGCGTATTCGGGCACGCACTCGATCAACCCGCACATCTATCGCAAGATGCCGTTCAAGGAGAGCGATTTCGCGCCGCTGATCTGGACCGCCTCGGTGCCGCAGGTGGTGGTGGTGCATCCGTCGCTGCCGATCAAAACGCCGAAGGACATCATCGCGCTGGCGAAATCGAAACCGGATCAATTTACCTATGGTTCCAGCGGCAACGGTGCGATCAATCATCTGGCGGGTGCGTTGTTTGCCTCCGTCACCGGCGCGCCGCTGACGCATGTGCCGTACAAGGGCGGCGGGCCGGCGGCGATTGCGCTGATGGGCGGCGAGATCGCGATGATCTTCGGCGCGCCGGCCACCATCGTGCAACACATCAAGTCCGGCAAAATGAAAGCCATCGCGGTCACCAGCGGCAAGCGTGCGCTGGCGCTGCCGGATCTGCCCACCATGCAGGAGTCCGGTATCGCCAACTACGACGTGACCTCGTGGAACGGGCAGCTCGCGCCGGCCGGTACGCCGCCCGATATCGTGCGGCGCTTTAACAGCGAATTCAACCGCATCATCAGCACGCCGGAAATGAAAAAGCGCATGATCGAAAACGGCTATGAGCCGATGGGCGGCACGCCGGAGAAGTTCGGCGACCACATCCGCGCGGAAATCGCCAAGTGGGCGCCGGTGGTGAAGTCTGCAAACATTCGAGTCGATTAGGAGAACAGCATGGCAAATGTATCAAAGGGATTACTGGTAGCCGGATTCAACTACAGCATGGTAGATGCAGGCGAATTCAACGATTGGTATGACACGGAGCATGTGCCCGAACGGCAACGCTGCAAGGGGTTTATCAATTGCGTGCGCTGGCAGGGCGTGGACGATCCCAAGGTGGCAATTGCCACTTACGATCTCGAGTCACACGCCGTGCTGCACAGCGCGCCGTATCTGGCCATCGGGCGCGAGAATCTGTCGCCGTGGAGCAAACGCATGACGGGCAAGGCGCAACGCCTGCTGCGCGTCGAAGGCGAGCAATTGGTGCCGGGCGACGAAGTGGCGCGCAACACCACGCCGAATTTGATGATCTTTGCGTGCAACGTTAAGCCCGACGCATTGGAAGAAGTCAAACGCTGGTATCGCGAGGAACACATTCCGCGTTTGAGCAAAGTGCCGGGCTGTGTTTCGGCGCGGCATTTTATTTCGCACGCGGGCACACACAACTGCATCGGCATTTACGAAATCGAGACGCCGGAAACCTGCGCCTCAGCCGCGTGGAAAGAAGCCGCCTTTACGCCGTGCACCAAACAAATGCATCCGCATTTGGGTGACGTGCTGCGGGTGGTGCTGAAACGCTATCAGCGCGCGGCGTAGCGCCGAAACACCCGTAGCCCGTAAGGAGTGCAGCGTATTACGGGTTCGTCACAACCCCGTAATACGCTGCACTCCTTACGGGCTACGGGTGCTTTATATAACTATTTGTTTTTAAACAGTTATTTTGTTTGCGATGAACCGCCGTCGATGGTGATTACGCAGCCCGTGGTGTAGCCCGACGCGGGCGAGCACAGAAACGCCACCATGTTGGCGATCTCATCCACTGTGCCGAGCCGCTCAAACGGATGATCGGTGACCAGTTCGCGCCAACGCTCGGCGCTGCCCAGTTCTTTTTCCGCGCGCGCGCGCCAGCGCACCACTTGCCGATCGGTTTCAATCGCGCCGGGATTGATGCCCACCACGCGAATGCCGTCTTTGTGACTGTCCGCGCCGAGCGCACGCGAGAGCGCCATCAAACTTGCATTGCCCATGCTGCCCGCGATGTAGTTTGATGAGTGGCGCTCGCCCGCCGCGCCGATTACGTTAACGATCACGCCGCTTTTCTTTTTTGCCATGCGCGCGTAGTACTCGCGCGTCAAGTTGATAAAGCCCCACACTTTCAGATCCCACGCTTTGCGCCAGGTTTTTTCGTCGAGGCTCACCACCGTGCCCTGCGGGATCGCGCCGGCGTTGTTCACCAGAAAATCGATCTCGCCGACTTCGCGCGCGAGCTTTTCAGCGGCGCCTTCCGCGCCCAGATCGCAGGGGTGGCAAGTCACATTCACTTTGTAAGCATCGGTGATCTTCTTTTTTGCGGCGTCAAGATCGGCTGCGGTGCGCGACGTGATATGCACATTGCAGCCTTCGGCCGCGAGCACGCGCGCAGCGCCAAAGCCGATGCCGCGCGAGCCGCCGGTGATGAGCGCCGTTTTGCCTTTGAGATTCAGTTCCATGTTGGTTCCCGTGGTGGTTGAGGTAATAGATGAGTGTGGAGGTAGAGCGTGGAAAAGCGCAGTACGGCGAAGATGGCAATCCTACCATTTTCGTCATGCCATCGTGGGCGGTCTCGAACGGTCGCGCGCACGGCACGGTCAACCGCCCATGCGCTGGCGCGTTTTTGTCTCACGACCCGGCGATCCGGGTTGACTGACTTACCCATTTTGCAAACCCTATTACCCACCAACGACCACGTAGTCACACTGACCCAGGAGTAAGAAAATGAACAAATTGCTGCCCACCCTGATCGCCGCTATTTTTGCGGCAACGACATTCGCCGCTGCCGCTCAAGCGCCGCAGCCTCAACCCATCGCGCCGGCGCAACCCGCGACACCTGCGGCGCCGGCCAAGGGCGACGCCGCCAAGGCGACTCCCGCCACACCCGCGACTCCGGCTACCGCCAGTTCAAAAGCCGATGCACCCAAGGCGGAAAAAGGTGACAAGGCCAAGAAAGGCAAAGCGAAATCCAAGGCCAAAAAAGGCGACGGCAAGAAATCCGACGGCAAGAAGGGTGGTAAAAAAGGCGGCAAGAAGGGCGGCGACAAAGCGGACGGCGCACCCGCGCCCGCATCGACTCCAGCGCCGGCGGCCGCACCCACCAAGTAACACGGCGCAACATCCTTGCGGGCGGCGTGCGGGTGGGCGCCTGACGCAGGCGGCGCGAAAAAACGGGGACGATAGGTCCCCGTTTTTTGCACACGCGAGCCGCCCGTTTCAGCGGGCCGCATTGTGATGCGACAGGCCAGTTGCTACACTCCCGCGACCTTGAGGAGAGCACCATGTTATGCATTGCACGAAACATCGCCATCGTCCTTGCCGTCGCCGCGCCAGTAGAAGCGTTCGCGCAGGCAACGGCATTCCCCACGCGCCCGATCCGCTTTCTGGTGCCGGTGCCCGCGGGCTCCACCACCGATATGGTCACGCGCGTGGTGGCGCAAAAAATGGCCGACACTTTCGGCCAGCAAGTCGTCGTCGATAACCGCCCCGGCGGCGTGATGACCATCGCCACCGATCTGGTGGCCAAGGCCCCGCCCGACGGCTACACCATCGCCACCCTGCTCACCCCCACGGCGGTGAATCCGTATGTGCTGAAAAATCTGCCCTACAACACCGAGCGCGATTTGCAGGCCGTGAGTCAGATGGTCGCGGTGCCCGGCGTGATGACCATGCACCCGGGCGTGCCCGCGAACAATCTGAAAGAAGTCATCGCGCTGGCGAAAGCCAAGCCCGGCTCGCTCAACTACGGCTCGCCGGGGCAACTCACCTCCGGCCATCTGTCGATGGAGTTGTTGAAGCTCAACATGGGCCTCAACATTCAGCACATTCCGTACAAAGGCGGCGCGCCCGCCATCACCGACATGATCGCCGGGCAGATTCAGTTCCTGATCAGCGGCCCGCCCGGCGTGCTGCCGCACATCAACGCGGGGCGGCTGAAGGCAATAGCCACCACCTCCGCCAAGCGCTCGCCCGGCCTGCCTAACGTGCCCACGTTCATCGAAGCCGGCGTGCCGAACTTCGACACATCAGAGTGGTACGGTGTGTTCGCTCCCGCTGGTTTGCCGCGGCCCGTGTTGAATAAACTCGCCGCCGAGATCGCGCGCATCGTCAAACTGCCCGACGTGGCGGAGAAATTTTCCGGGCAGGGCGCGATATCGGTCGGCAGTAACGCCGAGGAGTTCTCGCGGTTTGTGAAGGCCGAGATGTTGTTGTGGGGGAATGTGGCGCGGAAGATTGGGATGAAGCCGGATTGATGTTTTTTTGTAGGGCGCAATCCCTATTGCGCCGCATGTGTGCGTTGTGTGTAGCGTGCGTTGAACGTCAACGTCAAGTTCGCCGGGGGCAGCCCGGCGGCTGGTCACTTTTCTACACTCCGCCAAGAAAAGTAACCCAAAGAAGGCGGCCCCCGGTTCGCCGACCCCCCCCTGCGCTACTCGCCACACCGGGCGGCTGCGGAACTCGCCCTCGCATAATGCAACAGCGCGAGGACTCAGACAGTCCTCGCCGAATTCCCCGGCGCGTCTGCGTTGCTCGGCGGCTCTCAGGGGGATGGTGCGCGATCACGTTTTGTAGGTTGGTGCTGAGCTTGCGAA
>CAMDDY010000425.1 GCA_945893125.1 Bordetella parapertussis | reverse complement strand
CGGTATAGCCCACTCGACCAAATCAATGCAGAAAGCATCACGCGCCTCGGCGTGGCGTGGACACTCGACCTTCCGCATGATCGCTCGCTGACCGGCACGCCGCTCGTGATCGACGGCATCCTCTATTTCAACGGCAGCTACAATGTGGTGCGGGCCGTTAACGCCAAAACGGGTAAGCTCCTCTGGGAATACGACCCGCAAACCCTGAAGCATTCGGGTGATCGCGCCACCATCATGTGGGATTGGAATCGCGGCATCGCGTTCTGGAAAGGCCACGTGTATGTGGCAACTGCTGATGGACGTCTAATCGCGATTGCGGCGAAAACCGGCAAGAAGGTGTGGTCCGCGCAAACTTTCGATCGCAAATCACCGCTGTTCATTTCCGGCGCACCGCGAGTTTTTCGGGATAAGGTCATCATCGGCAACGGCGGTACTGAATGGGGGCCTGCGCGCGGCTTTGTGACGGCCTACGACGCGGCCACCGGCAAACAGGCCTGGCGTTTCTACACTGTGCCCGGCGATCCCGCCAAAGGTTTCGAAGACGACGCACAGGCCATGGCCGCCAAGACTTGGAAGGGCGAGTGGTGGAAGCACGGCGGCGGCGGCACCGTGTGGCATGGCATGACCTACGATCCGGATTTCAACCGGATCTACATCGGCACAGGCAATGGCTCGCCCTGGAATCAAAAGATGCGCAGCCCGGGCGGCGGCGACAACTTATTCCTGTGCTCGGTCGTCGCGCTGGACGCCGACACCGGCAAATACGTCTGGCACTACCAGACCACCCCCGGCGAAACCTGGGACTACAACTCCAACATGGATATCGTGCTGGCCGATCTCACGCTCGACGGCAAACCGGTGAAGGCGCTCATGCATGCGCCGAAGAACGGCTTCTTCTACGTGATTGATCGGGCCACCGGCAAGCTCATCTCCGCCAAACCTTTTGGCAAAGTTGATTGGGCGACGAGTGTTGATCCCAAGACCGGGCGCCCGATAGAAAGAGTTGGTGCGCGCTATGAAGATGGCGATGAAATCGTGTGGCCAGGCCCCTTCGGCACCCACAACTGGCCAGCGATGTCCTTCAATCCGCAAACCGGTTTGGTGTACCTGCCCGCCATCGAAATGGCCGGCGTGTTTAATGATCGCTACACCAAGCCCAAGGGCTGGAAATCGCCGAACTTCAAATTTGATCCCGGGGTAGATTTCCTGCGCGCAGATGGGCCGGCGGACTGGGGATCCTCGGCGCTCCGCGCCTGGGATCCTGTGCAGCAGAAATTGCGCTGGGAAGTCCCCACACCTGGCGTGTGGAATGCCGGCACACTTACCACCAAGGGCAATCTTGTCCTGCAAGGACGTGCCGATGGCAAGCTGGTCGCCTACCGGGCGGATAACGGCAAAATCCTGTGGCACCAAACTTTGGGTCTCGGCATTTCGGCGCCGCCAGTCACCTATGCGATCGATAACCAGCAATACATTGCACAGCTGGTTGGCTGGGGTGGTGCGATGACGGCGACCGGCGGCGCCATGGCCGCGCAGCACGGCTGGGCCTATCGTGCGCAACCTCGGCGCCTGGTCGTTTTTACTTTGGATGGCACGCTCAAGCTACCCGCAATGCCGCCGCCGGTGTTCGCCAAACCCCTGCAGGAGCCAGAATTCGTCGTGTTTGAAGAACTCGCCGAACGGGGCAGCTTTGTGTGGAAGGAATCCTGTGGCATGTGCCATGGTCCGGCCGGTACGGCCGGCGGTAATGCACCGGATCTACGTGCTTCGCCAATCATGTTGAACGACAAACTTCTTCATCAAGTGGTCTTCGAGGGCAGCCGAAGTGCACTCGGTATGCCGAAGTTCAAAGACATCACACCGGCAGACATGCAGGCCGTGCAGCACTTCATTCGGCGCGAAGCGCGGCGGCAGGGAATCAGTCCTTAAATGAATCTGCGCCGGGTCCTGCAAACGCGCTTAATGCGTTGGACGAAGCCTGCAGACTTCGCCAACAAGCGCTGGCTGAGCTGGCTTGGTCATCGCTTACACGATCCGAATCTATGGCATTTCGGGCGCCGCTCGGTGTCGAAAGCAGCAGGGGTTGGTTTCCTGGTCGCTTTCTTCCCGATCCCGATTCATATGCTGATCGTCGTGCCCCTCGCAATTTTGTGCGGGATAAACCTGCCCGTGTTAATCGCGGCGATGTGGATTACCAATCCCATCACGTGGGTCCCGGCCTTCTATTTTGCGTATCGGATTGGCGTGGCCTTTACCGGCGAGTCCGTGCGCGCGCTGGATACCCTGCATTTAAGTGCCGACTGGGGTAGCCTGCAGCATGCGCTGGCAGAGATTTGGCTGCCGTTGTTTCTGGGCTCGGCAATTTGCGGCGTCGTGTTTGGTGCCCTAGGCTACCTCACGGTAGAGGCGGTCTGGCGCTATAGCGTTGGGCGACGTTGGCGGGCGCGTATCGCGCAGCGCCGCGCCGCGCAAATTTGAAGCGCCGCCAGGCGCGGCAGTCACTGGTCTCCAAGCTGTTTTTGAAAGGAAAATTCCATGGCGATTCGAACTCCTGCAAAGCGCCCTGTCACACGTGCTAAGTCCAGCGCTGCGGCAACCATTAAGGCGCGCACCGCTACGCCGCCCACACGCACCATCAAGCGCATCGATGTCGCCCCAGAAACCATGGAGCGCGAGCGTGTAGGGCGCTTTAAGGCGCTGCGCTCGTCCGCCAAAGCTTTCATTGATACGCGCCTGCCGAATGGCAAACGCGATATCCTGACCGTCATCGGGCGGGGCGTGATCGAAGATGCCGATCTGGCGCCGCCCATTCTCGACAACAAGGATTTTAATGTGGCCTATGTGCGTGCCAAGCACGGCTGCGGCGCAACCTTGCACATCCACGAAACGAATGAAGTGTTTATTCCGTTGAAGGGGCAATGGGGGATTTACTGGCAGAATCGCGACGGGGCGCGCCACGAAGTCGTGCTCGATCCCTACGATACGATATCAGTGCCGATCGGTGCGTCACGCGGCTTCCGCTATCTTGGCAAAGGCGAAGGACTGATGCTGGCGGTTGTCGGCGGCACGGATCCGGGTCGCGTACATTGGCCCAAGGAAACCATCGACGAAGCCAAGAAACACGGCTTCGCGCTGCGCAATGGCGATCTCGTAGAACTCTAGTAAAACGCAGTTACTGGTGCGCGGCGCGGATCATCCGCGAGGGCGTGAATACCAACACCAACTCGGCATGTTGATTACGCACCTCATTGCGGGTGGTCACTACCCCGCGATCGCCGCGTGACGTCATTTTCGCGGCGGTCACCTCCACCCACACCTCCAGGGTATCGCCGACCAGCACTGGTGCTTTCACCTGAATTTCTCCACCCAGGAACGCCATCCCGGTGCCCGTCAGCGCGCCGCTTGAAATCACCAAGCCTTCAGCGATGGAGAGCGTCAGCGCGCCTGGAATGATCCGACCCTTGAAGCCAAGTTCGCCGGCCGCCGCCTGATCAAGGAATAACGCTTCATTGAAGCCGCAGGTGGTCACAAAACTCATCAAATCGAATTCCGTAATCGTGCGCCGCTGCGTCCGCCAGCGCGAACCAAGCGGCTGCGCGGCAAACACCAAGCCACGTTCAAAGGGTGCGGGGCGAGTGGGATTCATCTGTCCTCCTCTGCTTAGCGCAACAGCCACCAGGCCGCGACTGCCAACAAGGCCGCTAAGGCCAGCACGAACCAGCGCATGCTGCCGCCGGTGGTGGGTGGCGGCGCGTCGGGAAACGACATGGCGGCAGTCTTTGGCGCCGGAGCAGGCGCGCTTACCGGGATAGGTGAAGCGTCATCCTCGTCAAACGTGAGATCCATCGCCGGCGCGGCGGAATTCGGCAGTAAGGCGGTTTGCATGAGATCGCTATCGGCGCTCTCCGCGGTTGGCGCGTCGCTGCCGAACACGTCGAAATCGACGGTACTCGGCGAACCATCAGCTGGCGTCTTAGCGGCGCCAGAGATATCAAAAAAATCGTCTGACTTTGTCATGTGCAATCCCCACTCCCGATTACTCTGCGCATTATCGCTAGCCCGCCGTATGACACAAGCATCCTCAGATCACGCGCGCCTGAAACCACCACAAGGCTGGATAGGTTGCCAGCCAACTCCACAGAAAGCGATTCAAGCCAAACACCCAGGCGTTTGCGAGGTGAAATGATGCGGCGACCATTAGTGCTATGGCCAAGCTCGTGGCATTCAAGAAAGTTATCGGCATCAAAAGTTCAAACAACATCACAGCCCAACTCATCTCCCACTGCAGAGCGCGGTGAAACGCACGGCGTCATCGAGATTCACAGCGGATGAACCTCGGCGAGTGCCAGTGGGGGTGAGCGATAGACCGCTTGATAGATAACCCGCGGCCCCTCACCAGACGCCGCCAGAATTTGCATTTCAAACATCCATGCAGTGGCCGGCATCTCGGCGGCGACGCATAATTCCCCGCGCATCCGACGCTCCAGCTCCAGCAACGGAAAATCCGCGTCGCCCTCAAGCACCCGTTCCGCGCAGCGCATCACATAGAGGGTTTCATTCCACGCAGGATTCCAGACCAGACGCAGTAACAACTGCGCCACGCGAAGCCGCGCCGGACGCGGGCGAAACGGCTGCCACTGACTCAACGGAGTGCTGGCGCTGGAGAGCCAACGATATTCGAGCCGCGGCGAGGGCCCAATCGTGTCGAAAAATCGCCATGACGGAATTAACGCCGGCAACAGCC
>CAMDDY010000424.1 GCA_945893125.1 Bordetella parapertussis | reverse complement strand
GTCGGCAGAGCGCGCGAACATCACGAGGTTGACGCCTTCAGCGGCGAGCGCGCGCGCGGCGTATTCACCGAGGCCGGAGCTTGCGGCGGTGACGACGGCGGTTTTATTTTTGATGCCCAGATTCATGATTGACGACCTTGTCTAATATTACTTGCCGTAGGATGGGTGAAACCCATCACAGGCCGCAGACCCGTGCGCGCATGGGTTGCGATGGGTTTCACCCATCCTACGGTTGGAACGAGGGGAATCACTCAAAATGGTAACCCGTTTTTCAGCAAATCGCGCGCCACCACCCAGCGATGCACTTCACTCGGGCCTTCAACAATGCGGTAAATACGCGCCACGCGCGAGATGTATTCCAGTGGCAAATCCTTGGTCATGCCCATGCCGCCGAACAACTGCATGGCGCGGTCGGCCACCACGCCGACCATTTCACTGGCCTGCAGTTTGACCATCGACGCATCGCGCCGCGTGTCATGTTTTTGATCGAGGTCCCACGCCAGTTTGTGCAGCGCGAGGCGCGTCATTTCAATTTCGCGATAGCTGTCGGCGATCCACCATTGCACCGCTTGCCGTTCGGCGAGCGGTGCGCCAAAGGTGTGGCGACTCTTGGCTTGCTCGATCATCATTTTCAGGCAGCGCGTGGCGAGACCCACGCAGGTGGCGGCGATCTCCATACGGCGCAATCCCAGCCGGCGTTGCAGCGGCGCGAACGCCTGCCCGACTTTGCCGAGCACCTGGTCATCGGTGGCTTCCACGTTATCGAAATGAATGTCGTAGGGCTGATAGTCGCCGATGGTGGGATGCGCGGTGGGCGTGCTGATGCCCGGCTGTTTGGCGTCGAGCAAAAACGTGGTCATGCCGCCGCGCGAGCCTTTGGCGGGATCGGTCAGGGTGACGACAATCATGAAATCGGCGTAGCGCGCGTGGGTGATAAAAATCTTGTTGCCGTTCAAAATCCATTTGCCATTCTTGCGCTCGGCACGCATCTTGATGGCGGAAGCGTCCGCGCCCGCACCCGGCTCGGTGATGGCAATGCACGATTGTGTTTCACCGCGCAAAAACGGTTTCAGATACTTGTCGATCTGCGTGCCCTTGCACGATTCGAGCAGCATGAACACATCGGGAAAATTCGGCGCAAAACCGAAGGGGAATAAAATGCTGTGTTTCAATTGCTCCACCACCACGCACTTGGCGAGGATGCTGGCGCCCGCGCCGCCGTGTTCCTCCGGCACTTCGAGGCCCACCAGTCCGGCGGTGCGGGCCTTGTCCAGTATTTGTTTTTCGAGTTCCGGCGGCAGCAGCGGCAGGTCGGTGTAACCTCGTTCCGCCTCGCGGCGGATCACCAGCGGCTCGTGCGGAATCAGCTCTCGCGCGGTGAAGCGTGCGGCGCTGTCACGCAGCATGCGTAATTCTTCGGGGAGTTCAAAGTTCATGGTTCTTGTTCCGCATGATTAACCTTGGTATTGTCGGCGCTCTTGCATGATTTTGCCACCGATGCGTTTGTGGTGGAACGTAAAACTTTCCCTCACCCCTACCCCTCTCCCGACGGGAGAGGGGTTCACCTATAGAGATAGCTACATGGAAATGATTGCCCCCGACCGCGTGCGCCTCACCGCCGACGAAGCACGCGAGCTTTCTGTCAGGTCACTCAAAAAAGCCGGCTACGACGATGAGCAAGCCGGCGTGATCGCTGATCACGTGATGGATGCCGCGTTGTGCGGCTACGAGTATTCGGGTCTGCCCAAGCTGCTCAACGTGTTCGAACACAAAAACCTGCGCCGCCCGCGGCGGCGCATGAAGCCGGTGTTCGAAACGCCGATTTCCGCGATGGTCGACGGTGGCAACAGTTGCGGCATGTACTCACTCATGCGTGCGGCGGAAATGGCCATTGAGCGCGCGAACGCGCACGGCATCGGCATCATCGGCGTCAACAACAGTTGGGTCAGCGGGCGCGGCGCGATTTACGTCGAAACCATCGCGCGCGCCGGACTGATCGGCATCCACACCGTCAGTTCCACGCAGCATGTGGCGCCGCCCGGTGCTGCGAAGGCGGGCTACGGCACCAACCCGCTGTCGTTTGGTTTCCCGACGGCGCGCGAGCCGTTTGTGATCGACCTCGGCACCTCGGCGTTTATGTCCACCGACATGATGTTCCGCGAGCGGCGCGGCGAACCCTTGCCGGAAGGTGTTGCCATCGACGTGAAGGGGCATCCTACGCGCGACCCCAAGGCTGCGCGTGAAGGCGGCGCGTTGTTGGCGTTTGGCGGTTACAAGGGTTTTGCACTGGCGATGGCGGCGCAGGCGCTGGGCGTGTTCGCCGGCTCCGGCAACGATCAGGAAAAAAACTACGGCTACCTGATGATGGCGATGAAGCCTGATCTGCTAATGCCGCTGGCTGACTACCGCAAGCAGCTCAGCGAAACGCTCGCGCGCATCAAGGCCACGCCGCGCCAGCCGGGGGTGGATGAGATCCGCTTGCCGGGCGAGCGTTCGTTCAAGGAACGCGCCAAGCGTTTGCGCGAAGGCATCGTGATCGACAAGTTTATTTATGATGCCTTGCTGGCAGTGCCGGAGGGCAAGCTCGCGCCGTTGCTGTGAGTCACGACATGTAGGGCGGAAAAGCGTAGCGCCTTCCGCCTCCAACGATGTGCTTGCCAAGTCAGTCGGCGGAAGGCGCTGCGCCCTTCTACAGGCTCAGGACAGGCTTTTCCGCCCGGGTTTGGGCTGGCTTACGCTACGTCACGCTCGCCCGGCGCCCGCTTGCGCCCATGAATCATCGCGGCTACCAGATTCTCGCCATGCCGCCGCGACGAAAAAATAACCCCGCCGACATGCAGGGCGACCAGCCCGAACAGGGTGTAGGTCAGCTTCTCGTGTAATTCTTCCACCCACTCCACACCCCAGAATTTTTCGGTGGTGTAGAGCCAGCCCGTGCCGCAGATGCCGAAGAGGGTGACGAGTAACGCAACGATCATCCAGCCGCCGAGCGGGTTGTGGCCGAGATGACGCGGCTCTTGATGCGCGAGGACTTGTTTGCCGTAGCGGAGCGTGCCGGCGGGTGAGCGCACAAACTGCGCAAAACGCGCGTGGCGCGATCCCACCCATCCCCAGATGATGCGCACAGTGATCACCGCGAGCACCGTGTAGCCGATCCATTCGTGCCACTTGCCGCGCGTGAACCATGCGGTGATGACGCCCGCGACTATCGTCCAGTGACCGATGCGAACCAGCAGATCCCAAACCTTGACCGCTGGTTTGCTGTCTTTGCGCATCAGGGTTTGCGCACGCTCAACGTGTTGGGTACCAGTGCCAGCGTGACCGGGTGATAGTAGGCGTTGACACGATCGCCGTTTTTGTCGAAGGCGTACACCTCGTAGCAGCCGCCGTCTTCCTTGACGCGGCGGATTTTCCAGCCGTTTTGATCGATCAGTTGTTTTTCGAGTTTTTCCGGCGGTTGCCAGTTGGCCTTGGGGCCGGATTCGCAGGTGGCAAGCCCGGTGGCGTTGGCGTTAAAGGAGGCTGCCAGCAGCGCAAGACTCGCGGTGGCGATTAGGGAGCGGGTGAGCGTAATCATGGAATATTTTCTTTGTGTTTAGTTGTCGAAATATCAACAAGCCTATTTCTTGCTCTTGCTTTCTTTTGCTTTTTTATCCAACGCCTTTTTTTCCTCGGCCTGGATCTGTTTCATCATTGCAGCGTCGGGGTCTTTCCAAGTGGAGCCTGCGGCGCGCGCCATGTAGGCCACCGCGCGCGAGAATTCTTCCAGCGCGAGATCGGGCTTGCCGCCCTTGGGCGGCATGTCGCGCACGCCTACCCAGCCATCGGCGGTGAGCGTGGCTTGCGGTTCCTTGATGAGTTCGGCCCAGTCTTTTTTGTCGCCGAATTTCGGCGCCTTGAGCAACCCCGTGCCATGGCAGACGACGCAGGTTTCCTTGAAGACCGCTTCGCCGGATTTTCCCGCTGCCGCGGGCGCGGCGGATTTTGCCGGCGGCGTGCCTTGGGCGAACGTCGCGCCGGCGGCGAGCAGGGTTGAGGACAACAGTAGGATGGTGAGTGCGTTCTTCATAGGTATCCTTTTTGTGATAAATCCGTAACTAAAAACAGGGTTGGTAGCTGCCTAAAATTGTATCAAAGTGCCTGGGCGCTTAACGCACACGACACCCGCGTGGATGACTACGCGTGTCGCTTCATAAACCCGGCGAACACCGCCGCCAGTTCGTCGTCCTTGTAATCCCACTCCTGCGGCGGCACGATGTCGATATTCTGATCTTCGGGGAACAGCAGGTAAAGCTCGCTGCCGGGGATCAGCTTGTGTGCGCGTTCGCCCACGCCGCGGTCGTGGGTTTTGTCGTTGCCGGGCACCACCAGCGTGGAGATTTTGATCGAATTCAATTGCGCCGTGGTGGCGCCGATCACCGGCTTGCCCGCGTCCTGCAAAAAGCCGTCCGCCCATTTGCTGAACGATGCGGTGAAGCGCGCGACGTCCATGTTCATAATGACCTCGCGGTTGGCAGGGCGCTGTTTGATGCGCTCGGCGAAATGTTCGGTGGCGCACACCGCCGCCATGCCGCCGTTTTTCACGGCTTCGATGAACTGAAAATAGTATTGGTTGGCGAGGCGCTTCGCGGCGAATTCGCCACCGGTGACACGCCACAGCAGCAAGCCTTTTACTGCTTCCGGATGGCGCAACGCCAGTAACAGCGACATGCGGCAGCCCGACGAGCCGCCGCCGACAAAGGCGGGCAGTGC
>CAMDDY010000423.1 GCA_945893125.1 Bordetella parapertussis | reverse complement strand
CAAGATCATCGACATCGATGGCCGCGAGATCGGCATCACGCAATTAAAAAACGGCGAGTTTCGCGCGGTGCGCAATGTGTGTCCGCACAAGGGCGCGCCGGTGTGCCGCGGACCTATCGGCGGCACGGCGCTGCCGAGCGCGGTCGGCGAGTTGATCTACGGGCGCCAGGGCGAAGTGCTGGCGTGCCCATGGCACGGTTTTGAGTTTGATCTTCTGACCGGCGACGAACTCATCCGTTCCGGCAAGCCCACCAGGTTGCTGATGTATCCGGTTGCCGTGGAGAGCGGCAATGTCGTGGTGACCGTTTAGCTCGGCCATGTCGGCACGGCGGGCCTTGCGCTCGTTGGCATGCGCGCTCGCGGCACTGGCGCCCGCCGCAGCCTTCGCGCAGACCGCTGGACAATTTCCGGTGCGGCCGGTTCGCCTTGTCGTGCCGCAGTCGCCGGGCGGCGCCACCGACATTCAGGCGCGGCTCATTGCCGACCGGCTGACGCGACATTTCGGCCAGCAGTTCATCGTCGACAATCGCTCGGGCGGCGGCGCTGCGGGCATCGTCGCCTTTTCCACCGTGATGAAAGCCGCGCCCGACGGCCACACACTGCTTGCCGTCGTGCCGAGCTTTACGTTTTCGCCGGTGCTCTACCGCAATTATCCGATCGATCCGTTGCGTGATTTTGCGGCGGTGTCGCTTGCGACGCGCGCGCCGTATCTGCTGGTCGTCAATGCGGGCAGCTCGTGGCGCTCGGTCAGGGAGCTCGTGCAGTTCGCAAAAGCGCAGCCGGACAAGCTGACCTTCGGCGCGGGCAACACGGGTAGCGGCACGCATCTGGTGACGGCCTGGTTTCTTGCTGCGGCCGGCATCCAGGCGACTTACGTGCCGTATCGCAGCGTCGGCATTGCCACGCTGGATCTTAGTTCGGGCCGGCTTTCCGCGACGTTCGCCAATGTTCTTGGCGTGGGGCCACTGGTTAAATCAGGCAAGCTCCATGTGCTTGGCATCAGCACCGCGCAGCGCTCGAAAACGTTACCCGAACTGCCGACCATCGCGGAGCAGGGCGTGCCCGGTTACAACGCCTCGACTTTTCATGGCTATGCGGCGCCAGCGATGACGCCGTTGGCGATTGTGAATGCGCTCGCCGCGGCGCTGGCGAAGGTGGTGAAATCGCCGGAACTCGCCGATCGAATCGCGGAAGACGGCGGCGAGCCCGTGGGCAGCACGCCGGCGGAGTTTCGCCGCTTCATTGCCGGCGAAGTTCGGGTCTGGCACGACGTCGTGCGTGCGAACGGCATCAAGGTGGAGTGAGTCTGCGTGGGTGTAGCGTCGCCCCGCATGAGAATTGCCCTGATGCGGGCGCTTAATCGACCTTGATTCCACCCTCGCGTATCACCTTACCCCAGCGCGCAATGTCCGCCTTGACCTGCGCGGTGAATTCTTCCGGCGAGTTGCCCACGGGAATCATCGCGATGGCGTTGAGCCGGTCGCGCATGTCCTGCGTATTCATCGCTTTCATGATGTCGCCTTGCACGCGCGCGAAGATGGCTTTGGGAATGCCTGCGGGCGCGAACACGCCCTGAAAGGTGTCGGCTTCCATGCCTTTGTAGCCGAGCTCGCCCATCGACGGCACATCGGGCAGCAGCGCCATGCGCTTTTCCGCAGTCACTGCGAGGCCACGCAGCGTGCCGGCTTTGACTTGCGACGCGAAGCTCGGCACCGAGGCAAAGCCGATGGGTACCTGGCTGCCGAGCAGCGATTGTATTTGCGGGCCGGCGCCGTTGTAGGGAATGTGCCGCAAATCGAGCTTGAACGCCAGGCGAAACATTTCGCCCGACAGATGCGGTGTGGTGCCCGCGCCCGGTGACGAATAATTGTGTTTTCCGGGTTGTGCGCGCACCAGTTCAACCAACTCCTTCACGCTCTTTGCGGCATGCGAGGGATGCACTGCCACCATATTGGGCGAGCTGCCGACGCAGGTGACCATCTGAAAATCTTTCAGCGCGTCGTACGGCGGATTGGCATACAGCGTGGGGTTCACCGTGAACGCGGAACTGGCCACCAGCAGCGTGTAGCCATCCGCGGGCGACTTGGCCGCAATGCCGATGCCGATGTTGGCACCCGCGCCGGGGCGGTTATCCACCACCACGGTTTGACCGAGGCTGTCGGTGAGCTTGGCCGCCAGTATGCGTGCGATCACGTCGGAGGCGCCGCCGGGCGCGAAGGGCACAATGATGCGCAGGGGTTTGGTGGGAAATTGCGGCTGCTGTGCGAAGGCGGGCAGGGCGGCTGCGGCAGCGGTGAGGAAAACCCATGTGATGCGGCGTGCGGTCATGCGGCGGCTCCTGGCGTGTATCGAAATGAAGCAGAGGCGGTATGATATAGAAAATTTACCTGAACCATGTGAACCACCAGAACCACCAGAACCACTTGAGCCTCTTGCCGGAGAATAAATTTGAAACTACGCATTTATGCCGTGATGGTCAGCACGCTGTTGCCAGGCGTTTGTTTGGTGCAGAGCGCACATGTGCTGGCGCAATCATGGCCCGCAAAACCGGTGCGCATCATCGTGCCGTTTCCGCCGGGGCAGGCCGCCGACATCATCACGCGCGCCATCGGCGAACGGCTGTCGCCGGCGCTGGGGCAGCAGGTCATCGTGGATAACCGCCCCGGCGCGGGCGCCGCGCTCGGCACGGAACTGGCCGCCAAGGCGGCGCCCGACGGCTACACCTTCCTCGCGGGCGGGAGTGCTGCGCTGGCGATCAATCCGCATCTGTATCCCAAAATCGGCTACGACACGATGCGCGATTTTGCACCGGTGACGCACCTGGTATCGATACCGATGGTGTTCGCGGTGACGCCCTCGCTGCCGGCGAAAAACGTGCAGGAATTTATTCGACTGGCCAAACAAAAACCGGGCGAGATCAACTATGGCTCGTCGGGCAGCGGCAGCACGTCGCACCTGGTGAGCGCGGTGTTTGCGTCGCACGCGGGTATTGTGCTCACGCATGTGCCGTACAAGGGTTCGGTGCAGGCGTTGACGGATTTGATGGCGGGGCAGGTGATGCTAGTGGCCGACACCGTGCCGGTGACGTTGACACTGGTGAACGCCGGCAAGCTGCGCGCCATTGGCGTTTCAACCGCCAAGCGCATTTCGCACATGCCGAATCTGCCGACGCTGGATGAGCAGGGCCTCAAGGGCTACGACCTGCAAACCTGGACCAGCATCGTTGCGCCTGCCGCGACGCCCGCGCCGATACTCGACCGCGTGAGCGCCGAGGTGATGAAAATCATCGCTACGCCTGACGTGAACAAACGCCTTACCGATATGGGTTTTGTGCCGGTGGGCAACACGCGCGAACAATTCGGCGTGTTTCTGAAGCGCGAACATGCGGCGTGGCAAAAGGCGGTGCAAGTGTCGGGGGCGAAGGTGGATTGAGGTTGCGTCTTGCAGTTGCGGCGCGGTTAATGAAAATCGCGTGAGGCGGTCGCCAGCGTGCCGAGCAAACGCGTGTGATCGGTGAGCCTGCGCGCGATAAGGTGAATGACGTCGCCCTCGCGTTGCAGTTTGCCCTCGACGCCCATCAGCCGCGCGCCGAGCAGTTCGCGCCGCTGGTTTTCCGCGATGCGCCCCCACACCACCACGTTGACGTAGCCGGTTTCATCTTCAAGCGTGACGAATACCACGCCGCTGGCAGTGCCGGGGCGCTGGCGGCAGGTGACGATGCCGGCGGCGCGCACGGTATCGCCATCGGCGAGTTGTGAGAGTTGCGCTGCCGTGACGTGTTTCATCCGTTGCAAGCGCGGGCGCAGCAGCGCCAGCGGATGGCGGCCCAGTGTCAGGCCGGTGCTGGTGTAGTCGGCGACGATGTCCTGGCCTTCGGTGGGGGCGGGCAGTTGCGGTGGTGTTTCGAGGATGGGTGCATCTTGTAAAAGTTGCGATTGTGTTTGCACACCAGCGGCGAGCCAGTGCGCGTTGCGGCGATGGCCGGCGAGCGAGGCTAACGCGCCGGCGGTGGCGAGGCGTTGCAGATCAGCCTGACTGAGTGCCGCGCGCCTTGAAAAGTCCTCCATATTCTCAAATACGTGCGGTGATTTTTCGAGGGCGATGCGCTCGCCTGCTGCCCGTGCCAGCCCGCTCACCATGCACAGCCCCAGCCGCACGATGCTGGCCGATGGCAGCGTGCATTCCCAATCGCTCGCTGTCACATCCACCGGCAGCACGATAACGCCGTGGCGTTGCGCGTCCTGCACCAGTTGCGACGCCGAATAAAAACCCATCGGCTGGCTGTTCAGCAACGCGGCGAGAAACGCAGCCGGTTCATAATGTTTGAGCCACGCCGACACATAAGCGAGCAGCGCAAAACTTGCTGAGTGCGATTCGGGAAAACCATATTCACCAAAGCCATAAATCTGTTGATAAATTTGTTCGGCGAATTCACGCGTGTAACCGCGATCACTCATGCCCTGAATCAGGCGCGGATGAAAATGTTCGAGGCCGCCTTTTTTCTTCCACGCGGCCATCGAGCGGCGCAGTTGATCGGCTTCGCCGGGCGTGAAGCCCGCCGCAACAATAGCCAACTGCATCACCTGCTCCTGAAAAATCGGCACGCCGAGGGTGCGCTCCAGCAAGGATCGCACCGCCTCCGACGGATATACCGAGCGGCCTGGTCTTGCCATTCTTCTTCAGAATAAATACCCTCCGAAGTGGAAGCGGCGAATAACCCCGCCGCTTCAACGACGCAATCGCGTTGGTCTTTGCC
>CAMDDY010000422.1 GCA_945893125.1 Bordetella parapertussis | reverse complement strand
ATCCTACGCAGCGTCCGTAGGATGGGTGCAACCAATCACAAACTTTTGCGGAACGGGCTATGTTATTTTCCACCTTCCCTAAAAATCATCAGGAACTTTCATGACCGACTCCCGCCGCTTTCAAATGATCCCCGTCGAAAACCTTACCGCCGATCAGAAGGTGGTTTACGACGGCATACGCGGTGGGCCGCGCGCAAAGATGGCGAACTCCGGTGCGTCCAAACCGGGGCCGCTGGGCGGGCCGTTTAATGTGATGTTGCGCAGCCCCGCCGTCGGCAACATTGTGCAGGCGCTGGGCGGCGAAATCCGTTTCAAGAGTTCGATTCCGACCAAGCTCAACGAACTGGCGATCATGGTGACGGCGCGTTACTGGACGTCGCAATACGAATGGCACGCGCATTGCCGGCTGGCGCTTGAAGCCGGGCTTGATCCGGATATCGCCAAGGATGTCGCCGAGAATCGCCGCCCGGCAAAAATGGACGACGATGAAGCGATGGTCTATGACTTCTCGCGCGAGCTGCATGAAACCAAGCGTGTTTCCGACGCCAACTATAAGCGCGTGCTCGATCGTTTCGGCGAGCGCGGTGTGTTCGATCTGATTGCCGTCAATGGCTATTACTCGCTGGTGTCGATGATATTGAACGTGGACAAGACGCCGCTGCCGGATGGCGTGCCGCTGCCGTTGAAGTAACGCGCTTCGTAGGGCGCAATCCGTATTGCGCCGCATGTTTCGTGGAATGCCAACACATTCGGCGCAATGCGCTGCGCTTATTGACGCCCTACGTACTACGTAATCATTACAGGAGAATTCATGCAAAATAAGCTCGCGGTATTCCTGCTTGCCGGCGCTGCGGTTGCCGCGCCGCTGCACGCGCAAAATTTCCCCACCAAACCCATCCGCTTCATCATCCCCACCGCAGCGGGCGGCGGCTCGGATCAGATCGTGCGCTTTCTCGGCAATCGTTACACCGCCGTGTGGGGGCAGCAGATCGTGGCGGATAACCGGCCCGGCGCGGGCATGGTGATCGGCATCGACATCGCCGCCAAGGCCACGCCTGATGGTCATACCATCGTGCTGGTGAATCCGTCGCACGCGATCAACGCCACGTTGATGGCGAAGCTGCCGTACGATCCGATCAACGATTTGATGCCGATTTCGGTGGTCGCCACGCAGGCGTTCGGGCTGGTGGTGCCGAATTCACTGCCGGTGAAAAGCGTGAAGGAACTGATCGCGCACGTGAAATCAAAGCCGGGTGAGTTGTCGTTCGGCTCATCGGGGCCGGGCTCGGCGTCGCACCTCGCGGGCGAAATGTTCACCGGCATGACCGGCACGCAGATGACGCACATCGCCTACAAAGGCACGGGGCCGGTGCTCGCCGATTTGATACCGGGCCGCGTGCATATGTATATCAATCCGATGCTGGCGATCATCAACCAGGTGAACGCCAAGCAACTGCGTTTGCTTGGCGTGACCACCGCCAAGCGCGTGGCGTCGCAGCCTGATGTGCCAACGGTTGCCGAAGCCGGCGTGCCGGGGTACGAAGCGTCGTCGTGGTACATGGTGCTCGCACCCGCCAAAACACCGGCGCCGATCATCAAGCAAATTCATGCTGAAACCGTGAATGCGCTCCAGGCGAAGGACATGCAGGAGATGCTGGCCAAGGGCGGCACCGAGGCACTCGGCAATACGCCGGCCGAAGCGATGGCGTTTCTGAAAACCGAAATTGCGCGCTGGGGCAAAGTGATCAAACAGGCCAATCTCAAGCAGCAGTGATGTCCGTTTCGCCTCCTCTCATCATTACATAACTATATGTTTTTAAAGGTAAATTTATCATGAAGATTGCCGTCATCCACGACTACTCCGATGTATTTCGCAGCACCAAACATTTCGCCAAATTGGCGGGGCATGAGGTGGTGATACACAACGATGCCTACATCGACGCCGATAAAGTGGTTGCGCAAATCAAAGGCTTTGACGCGGTGTTGCTCACGCAACAGCGCGTGCCGATGACGCGCGCGATTATCGAACAACTGCCCGGCCTGAAATTTATTTGCCAGACCGGGCGCAATGTTTATCACCTGGATATTCCCGCGTGTACTGACAGCGGTATCGTGGTGTCGGCGGGCCGCTTGAGCGGCGGTCACAGTCCCTATTCGACTACGGCGGAACTGGCGTGGGGTTTGATTATTTCATCGCTGCGGCACATTCCACATGAGGTGGAAAGCTTCAAGCGCGGCAACTGGCACACCACTGTCGGCAGCAAACTCAATGGCCGCACGCTGGGCGTTTACGCTTTCGGTCACATCGGCGCGGCGGTCGCGCGGGTGGGCAAGGCGTTCGGTATGAAAGTGGTGTGCTGGGGGCGCGAGGGTTCACTGGCGCGCGCCAAGGCCGAAGGGTTTGACATCGCCGCCTCACGCGAGGCGTTTTTTGAAAACGCCGACATTATCAGCCTGCATCTGCCGGGCAACAAAGCCACGCGCGGCTTGATCACCGGCGCTGACCTGGCGCGTATGAAACCGCACGCGTTGCTGGTGAACACCAGCCGCGCACCGATCATTGAGCCGGGTGCGCTGGCGGCGGCGCTAGCGAAGGGACGGCCAGGGTTTGCGGCAGTGGATGTGTATGAAGACGAGCCGGTGACCGGCGCCAATCATCCGTTGCTGTCGATGAAAAACGCGCTTTGCACGCCGCACCTGGGCTACGCCGAGCGCAGCAGTTATGAATCGATGTACGCCACGGCGGTGGAGCAGTTGCTGGCGTTTGCCGAGGGCAAGCCGACGGATGTGTTGAATGCGGAAGCGATGGGGAAAAAGTAGCGCCCCCCCCAACATGACGCAAAGCAGGTGGCGGATTAACTTTTCCAGTTTCGCGACATTACGCCGTCGCGATTGCTGCCGGCCACCTGCTGCCGATAAAGTAGCGCTCTATCAGGCCGCCGCTACAAACAACTTGTCGTAAGCCGCCAGCAGCGTTGTATGCATGGCGCTGCCTTGCATATCCGCGCCCAGCGTTTCCAGACCGAAAAATTTCTCGCTACGATCCAGCAACGCTGCCGCCTGCCGCACGGTTTGCCTACTGTAGAGCAAATCCAGCGAACGGCGGTAATTGGCCGTGTCATCCAGATTCATCAGGCTTTCAATGCAGCGATACACCAGCCGCCGCGCCAGTTTCATTTCCTGAAAGTGATGGATCCAGTCGCAGCCTTCGCGTATTGCGTCCGCATCCCCAATTGCGAGGGCCAGCAGGGTTTTGAGTTCGCCGATGCGCAGCTCTTTCCATACCGTATCCAGCGGAATCGCCAAGCCCAAAATTGCTGGGGATGAAGGTTTCGCTTACGGTTTTCATGGGGAGTGCTCGGTAACTTTCGAGGGGCGGGACGGTGACATAGTTCATTGACGAGGGCCAGAATGTTTCATCCCTGGATGGTTCCATCTAATCTTGCAGCGTGTTGGCGGCCATCGCCAGCCGAAAGGTTTTTTCCATAAGTTGCTCGTTAATCACCATTAATCACCGTCGTCCGGCGGAACGACAATGTGCCGCCATGCGCCGAGGGCGTCAAGAACGTGTCCGCCCGCGTCAGGACGCGCCGCGCATTGGGTACATTGGGTGCATTCGGTACGTAGGCAAGTTACGGGAGCGGACAGCACATGACGTACAATGCGCGCCATGAAACCGCCCAAACGACTGCAATCCCTGATTGAAGAAGGCCTGATCGACACGGTGGTGCTGCAACTGATGAGCGGCAAGGAAGCTGCGGTTTACGTGGTGCGCTGCGGTGACGACACGCTGTGCGCCAAGGTCTACAAAGAGGCCACGCACCGCAGCTTTCGCCAGGCCGTCGATTACACCGAGAACCGCAAAACCAAAAACAGCCGTCAGGCGCGCGCGATGGCCAAGGGCACCAAGTACGGCCGCGAATCGCAGGAGGCCGCGTGGCAAAGCGCCGAAGTCGATGCCTTGTATCGCCTCGCCGCCGCCGGTGTGCGCGTGCCGGCGCCGCATAATTTTCTCGACGGCGTGCTGTTGATGGAATTGGTCACCGATGAAAACGGCGAGGCCGCGCCGCGCCTGAACGATGTGATGTTTACGCCATCCGAGGCGCATGCGCATCACGCCATGTTGTTGTTGCAGGTGGTGCGTATGTTGTGCGCAGGCGTGGTGCATGGCGACTTGTCGGAGTTCAACATTCTGCTGGGCGCGGATGGCCCGGTGATTATTGATCTGCCGCAAGCGGTGGATGCCGCCGGCAACAACCACGCGCAGCGCATGTTGCTGCGCGACGTGGTGAACCTGCGTGATTTTTTTGGCCGTTTTGCGCCGGATTTGCTGCACACCGATTTCGGCCCGGAGATTTGGGATTGGTATCAGCGCGGCGAACTCACCACCGAGACGGCGCTTACCGGCACCTTTAAGCGCGAGGCGGGCGAGGTGGATCTGTCGAGCGTGCTGCGCGAAATAGAAGACGCGCGCCTTGAAGAGGCAGCGCGGCTGTTGCGCATGCAGACACCCGCCTGACGAGCCAGGGGCGTAATAATTTCTACCCAAGAACGCCTGCGGATTGGATGTAGAATGGTTTTTGAATACCGCTGTATGTAGCGCATCCGTTGCAACCCGGCGCCGGATACCCATTCGAAGGTGGAAATCATGAAAAACCCATTCTTTCCAAACGCTCTATGGCGGATAGTGTGTTCAGCCATGTTGGTCGCCGCGTCCATGATGATGGCGCCGCTGGGCGCGCAGGAACTGCCGGTCACTGACGAGATGC
>CAMDDY010000421.1 GCA_945893125.1 Bordetella parapertussis | reverse complement strand
GTAGTAGCTCGCTTCCGCGCTGCCCGCTTCGGTGATGCCCTTGAAATTCGGGCCGGGCATCACGTGCAACGTCCAGCCTTCGGGGCAGTGTTTGCCGGTGACGGCTGCGGGGCCATTGAGCGGAGATTTGCAACGCCGCCGGTCGAATTCACCCAGATGGCCGCTCGCCAATGACACCCAGAACACGCCGTTGCGATCGATGTCGCCGCCGCGCGGACCGTAGCCGGGCATCGGCGGTTCGTAGATTTCCGCGAGTGTGGTATTCGTGGGGTCACTGCCAGGCGCGACGCGCACGATGTAGCCGGGCGTGGTGGCGGGCGCCGTGCCCCAGATCGAACCATCGACGGGGTTGTAGGCCACCGAGTAAATATTGACGTTAACGCGTTTGTCTTTTTTCGGGTCGACCGGTTGATTGGGCTCCACCCACTCGTCGCGTTTGCCGTTGCCGTTGGCGTCGATGATGAACGGCGTCCAGCCCTGCGCGAGTTCTTCGTTGCCGGTTTTGTCATACACCGCGCTGTTGACCCAGCCCAGCACGCTGTTGCCGCCGCTGCCGCTGGAGAACCACAGCGTGTGGTTGGCGTCCTCGCCGAAACTCAAATGATGCGTCGGAAAGCAGGTGCTGATCAGCGAAAACTTGCCGGACTTCGGATCGTACATCGACGTCTGCCGCGTCCCGCGATCCATCGGAAACACTTTCGCCGACGGATGCTCGGAACCCTTGCGGCAGAACGCGGGGTTGTCGGGCGGACGTATGCGCGAGGTGTACCACACGCGGCCCAGATGATCCATCATCGGATTGTGATTGCTGGTTTTCGCATCCCAGATCACTTTTTCGCCCCAGTACGGCGACGGCGACAGCGGGTCGTTGGCATGCGACGGTGTTTTCGGATCGCGTACCGGGTGAAACACTTCCGCCGCCGTGTGCGTTTGCGGATCAAGATTCGGCACCCAATCGGTGGAAAATTCCGTCGCACCGTAAAATTTGCCATTGGCGTTGACGGTGGGTTTGCGCTTATCGGTGCCGATGATATCGTGCAGGTACGCGGTGTTGCGCGACCAATCCCACATCGTCAGCACCACGTTGCGCTCGACGCCCTGCGGCCGCTGCGGCTTGTCGAACGGCAACTCGCCTTTGGCAATGCGGTCCGTCCAGTCGGCAAAAAATTCCAGGGAGCGCAGCGCGCCCATGCGGCTCGCCACGCTAACCATATTGGTCATCGCCTGTCCCGACACAATGCGCCGCGTCCACGCGTCGGTGCTGTTGGCGAAGTGCGAAAAATCCTTGGGCATGGTGCGCGTGCCCTTGGTGCCCAGCGCGTGGCATGCCACGCAGCCGTTGGTCTTCACGGTATTAAGCCAGTGATATTGCGTCAGCATCGCGGGCTGTATGCCGTTGCCCGTGCTGCTGTCGCCGGTGCCGGGAAACTCTTTCTTGTCCGGAATATTCAGCATCGCGAACCAATAGATCGAGGGGTAATATTCCGCGGCAGCCGCAGCACTGGGCGCGGTAGTCGCGCGCAGATCAAGCGTGGCGCCGGCCGTCGTACCGGGTGTGGCATTAACCTTGGCGGAATCAACAAGGCCGTAGCCGCGCACCCACACGCTGTAAGTGGCCTTCGGCAAATCAGGGATCAGGTAGCGCCCGCGATCATCGGTCACCACGATTTTCGCGAACTTGGTCGGCAGGTTGGTGGTTTCGGCGATCACCCACACCCCGGCCTCGGGTCCGCCGGGGCCGGTGACCGTGCCGCGCAGCGCACTGCCCGCGCCGGTTGGCGTTTGTGCCCACGTTTGACATACCGCAATCAGCAGCGTCGCGCACAGGGCTGCTACCCAGCCTGATTTTTGATTCATAGGTTTTCCTATCGATTGAATTAATGCACCCACATTTTGATGTGAACTTCTGCCTCGCCTGCAGCGTTTCATTATCTTCATTTCTCGCCGTATCGCCAGCGCGAATTCACTTTACAATGCCACAGCACCACGCCGCGTGATGTCCCGCTCATCCAAAACACATGTAACTATATGTTTTTATTACGTATTTTTATAATACCTGCGCTCGGCACGTTTCTCGGTACGCTCCGTACGTTATCTGCCGCCTGCGCGCTCGTGTTGCCCCTGCTCGCCGCCGCACAGGCCGCTTCGACAGGCTCAGGACAGGATTACCCCACGCGCCCCGTACGCTGGGTACTCGGCTTCGCGCCCGGCGGCTCGCCGGATGCCGTGGCGCGCATCATCACGCCGCAACTCACCGCGCAGTTGGGGCAATCGGTGGTGCTCGACAATCGCCCCGGTGCGAACGGCATACTCGCGGCGGACATCGTGGCGAAATCCAATCCCGATGGTTACACGCTGCTGATTACCTCGGCGGCGTTCGCGATCAATCCGAGCATCGCGCGCAAGCTGCCGTTTGATGCGATTAAAAGTTTTGCGCCCATCACCAACCTGGCGTCGTCGGAGGCGCTGCTACTCACCGTTGCGCCCACGGTTGCCGCCAACACCGTGCAGGAATTGATAACCTTGGCGAAGCGCCCCGGCGCGAAGCTCGCGTATGGGTCATCGGGTGTCGGCAATGTCACGCATCTCGCCGCTGCATTGTTTGCCGCGCGCACCGGCGTTGAGCTCACGCATGTGCCGTACAAAGGCGGTGGCCCGGTCACCGTGGCGCTGATCAGCGGCGAAATACAAATCGCCATCGCCAACCCCGGCACGCTGATCGGCGCCGTCAAAGCCGGGCGCATTCGCGCGCTCGCCTACAACGCGCCCACGCGTTCGCCGCTGCTGCCCAACGTGCCCACGATGATCGAAGCCGGCGTCAAAGGCATGGAAATGGATTCAAGCTGGTACGGCGTGTTCGCGCCCGCAAAAATCCCAGCCTCTATCGTGTCGAAACTGCATGGTGAAATCCGCAAAACACTTGGCGTCGCGTCCGTGCGCGACGGCCTCGCCGCGATAGGCATGGAGCCGGTGGGCAACACGCCTGCGCAGTTCGGCAAATTCGTCGAGGCGTCGATCAAGCGTTCTGCGGAACTGGTCAAACTGGCGGGCTTGCAGGCGGAATAACACGTGACGAAGCGGTTTTTTCGTCCAGCAACATGACAACAAGGGATGCATCATGGCGCGCGTAAAACTCATCCAGGACAAAGAAGACATGGCGCCGGAACACGGCGCGCTGTTTACCGAGTTGGCGGCGCTCAGAGGACGAATCAGCGGCCCTTCCACCATCATGCTGCACAGCCCGACCCTAGCGCGGCCATGGAACGAGGTCGGTGAATACCTGCATCGGCAGAGCATCGTTGCGCCACAGCACGCGGAGTTGGCGGTTAGCGTCGCGGCGCGCGAGTACGACTGCGCCTACGTGTGGGCCGCGCACGTGCCGCAGGCGCGCAAGGCCGGTGTCAGCGAGGCCACGTTTTCAGCGGTCGCTCACGGCGGCGATCTCGATGGCCTGCCGCCTGAAGAAGCGGCCATCGTCAATTACACCCGCCAGCTTTTGCGCGACAACCGTATCGACAGCGCCGTGTTCGATGCGCTGCTCGCGGCCCATGGCGCGCGTTGGCTGGTCGAGCTGACGGCATGGATCGGCCGTTACAGCGCGCTCTCGTTCGTCCTCAATACATTCGAGGTATTGCCCGCAGCCGGCAAGGAGCCTTTGCCCGAATTGCCGCCGGCAGCACCCGCGCCGCGAAAAAACGCCAGGGAGCCTCTCGGCTCGCCGCGCGTTGCGCTGCTCGGCTCGCGCGCTCAGGTAACTCAAATCGACCCCGCCGCGCACGCGATATTCGACACCATCGCCGAAGGACGCAAGAGCGTGCGCGGGCCTTTCGCGGTACTCTTGCACAGCCCGCCGCTATGCCAGACCGTTTTCGACGTGAGCAACTGCCTGCGCTTTACGTCGCTGCTGCCCGCGCGAACACGCGAGTTGGTCACCATCGTCACCGCCCGCGAGCACGACTGCCCCTACGTGTGGGCCTCGCATGCCGCCGCCGCGCGCCGTGCAGGCGTGCCGGACACCACGATAGCGCTGATTCGCGACCGCGGCGACAGCACGACACTCGCGCGGGGAGAAACGGACGAGACGGACGTGATTGATTTCACCCGGCAGGTGTTGCGCTCACACCGCGTCACCCAGACGCTGTTCGACCGCCTGCGCGATGCCCACGGCGTGCCGTGGCTGGTGGACCTGACCGCGCTCATCGGCCACTACCGGGTGATCACCGCCACGCTGAACACCTTTGAGGTTGCGCCGGCGACCGGCACGGAGCAACTGACCATGGCATGACGCGATGTTGGCGGCTTGCAATGCAGAAGGGTTGGGAGTACACGCCACTTGCCACGCGGGCTATGGCGTTTCCGGACAAGGCGGCGGCGTCAGTTTGGAAAAGCGTCCTGGAAACGTCACCTTGCAACTCCACACCACACGCTTGTCCTGCACGGCTGACGTCCACTCCACGGCAACGGCAAGAAACTCGCTGGCAGTATTGCGGCCACGAATGCTACCGTCGTCGGATATGCTCCACTCGAGTTCTTGATGAGACGTCTTCATTTTGTTCGGCGCAACGGCAACGCCTTTTCCCGAGCCAACCAGGGAACTGGTTCGAGCCACGTGGCCGTTAATCGCTGTACGCGCGGAGTCCGGGAGAGACAACATGTTTTTGGCAATCAACTGAATGCGCTGTTCCTCCCGGTGGACGTCGTACCAGCCCGGAACAAAAACGATGAAGAGCAGCAGCACAACAACGATCACCACGATGCTGGCGGTGGAAGACTTTCGCTTCGGAGCTTCAGG
>CAMDDY010000420.1 GCA_945893125.1 Bordetella parapertussis | reverse complement strand
GACAAAATTATCGAATGCCGGCGCGGGCGGCGCCGTGATGTCCAGCGCGAGTTGCCTCATAACGAAAAAGCAAAAACCACTTTAGCCACGACCGCTCTAAAGTGCAATGGCAAGCCCCCGTGAACAATTAAGGCGTAGGGGTGAAACCCATCACAAACACCGCCCGTTGCCCTGGCATTCCTGCAACCGGGCCTGTGATCGCTAAAAAAATCATTTGCCGGTATGCGAACAGGGGTTGTGATGGGTTTCACCCATCCTACGCGCTGGATGTCCGCTGCAATCATTTCGCGCCGCTGTACATCCCACTCGCCAGATACCTGCCGCGCACATGCCGCAGCCACACCAGCAACGCAGCACTCGCGGGCAACGCCAGCAGGATGCCGGTGAAGCCGAACAACTGGCCGAACGCGAGCAGTGCAAAAATCACTGCGACCGGATGCAGGCCGATGCGGTCGCCCACCAGCCACGGCACGAACACCGAACCTTCGAGCACGTTGCCCACAACGAACACCACCCAGATCCATACCAGATGCGTCATGTCGCCGAACTGCAATACGCCGGTGAGCGTGGCAAGCAGCACGCCGCTGATTACGCCAAGATACGGCACGAAGGTCAGGCACCCCGCGATGACGCCCACGGACAACGCGTAATCGAGCCCCACAATCCATAACGCGACGGTATAAAACACCGCCATCAACATCATCACCATCAATTGCCCGCGCAGAAACTCGCCGAGCACGGCGTCGATTTCTTTCAGCAGGCCGGATACGGTATCGTTCCAGTTGCGCGGAATCAGCTTCGCCACGTGCGCAACCATGTTGTCCCAGTCGCGCATGAAATAAAACAGCACCAGCGGCGTCAACACCAGATTGCCGATCAGCCCCAGCAGCGCGAGGCCGCCTGTTTTCAGTGACGGCAGCAGTTTGACGGCGAAACCCTGCACTTCCTG
Source organism: Bordetella parapertussis (assembly GCA_945893125.1). GTDB lineage: Bacteria > Pseudomonadota > Gammaproteobacteria > Burkholderiales > SG8-41 > UBA5216. The sequence continues at coordinate 3,852 of CAMDDY010000420.1, read as the reverse complement.
CGCGTGTTCGGTGAGCCAATCCTTCACCAGCGCGGTATCGAGTTCGACACCGAAGTGCTGCATCACCAGCGGCCCCAGATTCAATTTGATCCAATCCACGAACTGCGGAAACTGTGTGACGATGGTTTTCACCTGCTTGGTTACCAGCGGCATCAACACCAGCAATAACACCAGAATCACACCCGCGATCAACGCCAGCGCAAGGCTCACCGCCAGTGTGCGCGGCAGGCGCTTCGACATGCGCGCGACCAGCGGATTAAAAATGTACGCCAGCATCAACGCCACCAGAAACGGCGCGAGCATCGGGGCCAGGAGATAAAACAACGCTGCCGTCAGCGCGGCCAAACCGAGCCAAAGCCAGCGGTTGGCGTTGTGTGAAATGCCGGAGCCGGGGGTAGTCATTTGCGTTAAAATTGGCGCCCTAAATGCGGCTTTGAAAAATGCAGCCGCTGGTTGCCACTTTAGCCGGAAGCGCTCTACAACTCAACCGCAACTCAACCGACGACTTAACTTGAAAACCCGCAAACAAACCCGAGGCCTGACCTACCGCGACGCCGGTGTTGACATCGATGCCGGCGACAACATCGTTGAAAACATCAAACCCTACGCCAAACGCACAATGCGCCCGGGCGTACTGGCGGGCATCGGCGGCTTCGGCGCGCTGTTTCGTGTTCCCAAAAGTTATAAAGAGCCGGTGCTGGTGTCGGGCACCGATGGCGTGGGCACCAAGCTGAAACTCGCGTTTGAATTAAAACGCCACGACACCGTGGGCATCGATCTGGTGGCGATGAGCGTCAACGATATCCTCACACTGGGCGCGGAGCCGCGGTTTTTTCTCGATTATTACGCCTGCGGCAAACTCGATGTGAAGTCCGCCACGCAGGTAATTAAAGGCATAGCCGCCGGCTGTGAGCAAGCTGGCTGCGCGCTGATCGGCGGCGAAACCGCCGAGATGCCGGACATGTATCCGGCGGGCGAATACGATCTGGCCGGGTTTGCAGTGGGCGTGGCGGAAAAGTCGAAAATCATCAACGGAAAAAGCATCAAACCTGGTGATGTAATTCTTGGTCTCGCCAGCGACGGCGCACACTCCAACGGCTATTCGCTGATCCGCAAAATTATCAGCACCAAGCGCGTTAACTTGTCGTCCAAATTGGACGGCACGCCGCTGAAAGAGTTGATCCTTGCGCCCACGCGCATTTACGTGAAGCCGGTGTTGGCGCTGGCGAAAAAAGTGCCATTGAAAGGAATCGCGCACATCACCGGCGGCGGACTGGTTGAGAACATTCCGCGCGTGCTGTCGGCGGGCCTGTGCGCGCGCATCGACCAAAGCGCGTGGCCGATGCCGCCGCTGTTCACCTGGCTGCAACAGCAGGGCAACGTCGCCGACAGCGAAATGCATCGTGTGTTCAACTGCGGCATCGGCCTGATTATCGTGGTAAGTCCCGCCGATGCGGCACGCGCGCAGGCCATGCTCACACGCGCGGGCGAAACAGTCTGGCGCATCGGCGAAGTGACACGCCGCGCGCGTGGCACGCCGCAAACTATCGTTACCTGAGCGCAGGCGCCACTAAAACGATGAAGCGCATCGTCATCCTGATTTCCGGCCGCGGCTCGAACATGGAGGCGATGTTCAAGGCGCGTCTGCCCGTGGTCATTGCCGCAGTCATCAGCAACGAACCAGCCGCCAAGGGATTGGCCACCGCGCAATCCCAAGGCATCGCCACGGCGGTGATACCGCACCGCGCCTTCGCCGACCGCGCCGCGTTCGATGCAGCGCTGGCCGCCGAGATTGATCGTTATCAGCCCGATTTCATCGTGCTCGCGGGCTTTATGCGGGTGTTGACCGAAAACTTCGTCGCGCGTTATTCGGGTCGTATGGTCAACATTCATCCTTCACTGTTGCCGTCGTTCCCCGGCCTGCACACGCACCAGCGCGTGCTGGACACCGGCGTGCGCATACACGGCTGCACGGTGCATTTCGTCACGCCCGGCCTCGACAGCGGGCCGATCATCATTCAGGCGGCGGTGCCAGTCATGGCGGACGACACCGAAGAGCGTCTCGCCACGCGCGTGCTGGAGCAGGAACATCGCATCTATCCGCAGGCCGTGCGCTGGCTGTGCGAGGAGCGCGTGAAACTCGGCGCAGATGGCAAGGTCAGTATCGCAAGGGCCGACACCGCGCCGGGTGCATTGATGTCGCCGTCGCCAGATACGACAACATCGTAACTATATGTTTTTAAATAAATTTTTATATTTCATCCTACTGGCGGCCAGCTTGAGCGCAGCCGCTGCCGCAGAATTGGCTACTCCCACATCGGCGTCGATTTCGTTCAACCTGTTTCGTAACGGCACGCACATCGGCATCATTCACGAAAATTTCGAAATCAAGGACGGCGCCTATCGCGCAACCAGTGAAGCCAAGGCCATCGGGCTGTTTGCGCTCGCGCAACGGCATCCGATCCTCTACATCAGCACCGGGGAGAGCACAAAAGACGGATTGCGCCCAGTACGCTTCGAAGGCCGCCGCAACAATATCGTCGCCACCGCCGAATTCGACTGGAAATCCGACAAGTTGACGATGAGCTATGACGGGCAGGTGCACACGGCGCCGCTGTCACACGCGACGCAGGATCGTTTATCCATCATGTATCACCTGATGCATCTGGTGCAGTCGAAGCCGCGCACGCTTGAGTTCAACATGACCACCGCTCGCAAGCTGGATCGTTACCGCTACGAAGTCAACGCGGATGTCGCCGTCGACACACCGCTCAAACGCCTGTCCACGCTGCATCTTGTCAAGCAACGCGAACCGGGAAATGCGCACACGGAAATCTGGCTCGCGCCGGAATTTCATAATCTGCCGGTCAAAGTGCTGAACATCGAAGACGACGGCGTGCGCTACGAACAAGTCGTCACGCGGCTGGAATTCAAACTTTGAAATCTCCAGCGCACCGCATCCGTTTGCTCCCGCTGTTAGCCGCGCTGGCTATTTCGGCATTGGCGCACGCACTGATGCTGACCACCGGATGGCTGAAACTGCCGTTCACCGCGCCCGAACCGCCGCCCTTGCAGGCGCGGCTCGAACGCCTGGCGGAAATTCCCCCTGCGCCGCCGCCCGCGAAATCCGTGGCGGCGCCGGTAAAAAAACAAACCGTTGCAGCGGCGCCTCGGCCGATGATTTCGGACACGCTGAGTCCGTTTCCTATACTGGCGCCCGCGCCGGAGGCACCACTGGCTGCGGAACCTGCCGAGACTGCGGGGGCTGCTCAGGCAGAAGCCCCGGCGCCGGAGCCGATAGTGATCGCCGACGCCGCGCCCAGCACCTTCATGCCGGAACGCGCCGCCATCAAGAGCCTGCCGCGCCGCGGACGCATTGCCTACGCGCTCTACCTGGGCACCAACAAATTTGAAGTCGCGCGCACGGTGCAAAGCTGGGAAACCAGCGCCGACACCTACAAGCTCGAAAGCACCTCGGGCACCAGCGGCCTCGCCAGTGTATTCCGCAACGAACAGCGCATTTTCCGCAGCACCGGCCGCATGACCGAACACGGGCTGCGTCCGGAACATTTTGTGTCAAGCCGCATCCGTGGCGGACAGGCCAATGAATCGGCGGCGCGCTTCGACTGGGAAAAAAACAGCATCACGCTGGGCAGCGGCACCGCGCAACGCAGCGCGGCGCTGCCTGCGGGCAGTCAGGATATTTTGAGTTTTATGTATCAGCTCGCGTTAGCGCCCCCGCCGGCCGGGCGCGTGCAGATCGCCATCACCAACGGCACGCGCTTTGAAAATTATGCACTTGATGTTCTGGCCGAAGAAACGCTGGAAACACCCATGGGCAATATTCGCGCC
>CAMDDY010000419.1 GCA_945893125.1 Bordetella parapertussis | reverse complement strand
CGGCAAGCATGAACGCCCCGGAGCTGAGCTGCGAGACTGGCGTGAAATCCTTCAACACGTTGTATGGCAGGTTCAAGCGCAGGCTTGGATCACTCGACATCTCTGGCGTGGTGACAAGCAGGGTGTGCCCGTCCGGCGCCGCTTTTGCAACGAAAGCCGAGCCTACGGTCCCCGCGGCGCCCGAGCGATTGTCAACAATAAAGGAGTGCTTTAATTGCTCGGTTAATTTTTCGGCAAGCAAGCGTCCCAAATAATCCGTTCCGCCGCCCGGCGGATAGGGCACGACCACTCTTACAGTTTGCGCTGGCCATGGCTGCGCCGCCACCGGCTGGGCGCAACCCAATACGCAAGCTGCAACCCACACACACCGCATATCAATTATGGAATTCATGGTTTCCTCTTGAATTCGGAGCTCATTTGTATCTTACCCCTAAAACCAAATCGGATGCCAAGATGGAAATTGGCGAGAAAGAGAACCGGAAAAGTGTATGCTAAACCGTTTGGGTGCTGATAAAACACACGCGGTTCGTTATGCGCTAGATCAAATGCCGTCATTGTTGTTTTGTTTCTCACACGTGGCTCTGCCGCTTGCCACCACGGTATCCGCAAGGCGCTGATGCGGCGAAGGCCTACCCCTCCAAGCATGTGCGGGTTACGTGCCCTTCCTGCCCGTCGGCAGCAACGATATTGTCGGGCGCTTTATCGCGAACAAACTGACCATGCACCTGAAGCGCCAGTTTGTTATCGACAATCGCGGTGGCGCAGATTCCGACATTGGCAGCGCATGGGCGGCCAATGCAGCGCCCGATGGTTTGCCCTGCAATTGCCTCAGTGACCTGTTGGAGCGCGTTCGTCGTCCTAGACTGCGGCCATTCGATCTTACTTTTGGGCGATGGCCGGTAACAGATTGACACCGGTCCTTGATGCCGTACAGCGCCACCGGCGGCAATGGCCGATAAGCCGTCATTCGCGCCCGCAGGATTGAGCCGCAGTTCATGACCGGGACGCACCACTCGCCGAGCAGGTGTTGTGGCGCAACACGTCAGCGCAAATCATAACTTGTGCGGCTCAGTCGTCATGCACCACAGTGATGACGACATTTCCTTTCTTGTGCCCCGCATCGACATAGCGATGCGCGTCCGCCATCTGCTCGAACGGATAGCGCCGGTCGATCACCGCTTTGAACTCGCCCGCTTCTGCGAGCTGTGCAAGCAAACGCAAATCCTCCACGCGCCCCACTGCCGGCCCGGCGATCACTTTTCTGCTGCTGGTCATCGACACCCACGGCGCGTGCAGCAGCCCCGGCAACCCACTCAGCACCAGAAGCAGGCGTCCTGTTTTGGTGAGCGAATTTTTGCTGCGGGCGTAAGGTGCGGCGCCGGCGTTATCGACAATGACGTCATAGGTTTCGCCGTTGCGGGTGAAATCCTCCTTCGTGTAGTCGATCACATGCGCTGCGCCCAGCGCTTGCACCCGCGCCGCGTTCGCGCCACTGCACACACCGGTCACCACCGCGCCGAAGTGCCTGGCCAGTTGCACCGCCGCCGTGCCGACACTGCCCGACGCGCCGATGACGAGGACTTTTTCTCCGCGCTGAAGTTTCGCCCGCTTGAAGAAATCCAGCGCCGTGGTTCCGCCGGAAGAGATGGCGGCGGCTTCATCGAAGCTCAGATTGGCGGGCTTTAATGCCACCGCGCCGTCCTGCGGCATGCACTTGTATGCCGCGTGACAACCCAGGCTGGCGCCGGTATAGGCAAAAACGGCGTCACCCACCTTGAACTGGTTGACGTCTTTGCCGACAGTCTCCACGGTGCCGGCAAGCTCCGACCCCAGTATGGATTGCCTGGGCTTTGAGACGCCAAGCACCACGCGCGCGATGAGGCCGAAGCCGTTCGGCATGTTCAAACTTCGCACCCGGCAATCCCCCGCGGTCACTGTTGTCGCGTGGGTTCGTATCAGGATTTCATTGTCCTTCGGCGCGGGCTTATCCACCTCCCTAAGTTCAAGCACATCGGGCGGCCCGTATCTTTCGTACACCACGGCTTTCATGCGCTGGCTCAGGGCTTTTCGCTCCACCCGCCGCCCAGCGCCCGCACCAGATCGGCCACCGCGACACGGCGCGCGCGCAGCGCATCCGCGCGATTCAAATCCGCCGACAGCAAATTTCGTTCGGCATCGATCACTTCGAGCTGACTGGCGAGCCCGTTGTCGTGTCGGACGCGCGCGAGGCGCAGCGTGTCGCGCAGCGCGGCGGCGCGCGCGGTTTCGGCGTCGAATATCTCCCGCGCACGGGTCTGCGCGGACAGCGCCTGCTGCACTTCGCGAAACGCTTCCTGCACCGCTTTTTGATACTGCACCAGCGACTGTTGCTCGCGCGCCTTGACCGCTTCGATTTCAGCATCGAGCCGGCCCGCCTGAAAGATCGGCTGCGCCAGACCGAAGGCGAGTTGCCAGATCAGCGCGGGGCCCGAGAGCAAATCACGCAACGCGCCACTCTCGCTGCCGAGATAACCCGTCAGCGAAAGACGCGGAAACATCGCCGCGCGCGCCACCGCGATGCGCGCATTCGCGGCGATCAGGCGCTGCTCGGCCTGCACGATGTCGGGACGACGCAGCAGCAAATCGGACGGCAAGCCCTCGGGCGCCACCAGCGTCGGCACTTCATTTCGATCCGCGTCGCGCTTGACGGACAATTCAACGATCGCGCGCGGACTGCGCCCGAGCAGCACCGCCAGTGCCAGTTCTTCCGCCGTGCGGCTGCGTTCCAGCGCCGGCAATTGCGCCTGCGCCGCCGCCAATTCGGCTTCGAGCTGGCGCAAGGGGAAATCGCCGATCAAGCCCGCCGTGTGGCGCACGCGTTGCAGCTTGAGGTTGTCGTCGCGCAGCGCGAGGGTGCGGCGCGTCACCGCGACCTGCTCATCCAGCGAGCGCAGATTAAAGTACGCGCGCACCACATCCGCCCCCAGCGCCAGCCGCACGGTGTCGCGCGCGGCTACAGTTGCCAGCAATTCCGCGCGCGCGGCGTTGCCCGCACCACGCAGCCGCCCCCACAAATCGAGATCGTACGCCACATTGATTTGCGCGCGGTAACTGTTGCGTTCCAGCGCATTCGCCGGAATCGGAATCGGCGCAACCTCGGATGAACGCGTGCGGTCACGCTGCGCAGTGGCATCCACCGACGGGGAACTCAGTGAATCCGCCGCGCGCGACACGGCACGCGCTTCGTCCACCCGCGCGGCGGCCAGCGCGAGATCGCGGTTGTGTTCAAACGCTTCTGTCACCAGGGTGTCGAGCACGGCGTCGCCGTACAGTGTCCACCAGCGCTCGCCCACCGCGAGGCTTTGCGCGGGCGCCGTGCTCCAGGCCGCGGGCAACTCGGTCTTCGGGCGCTCATAGCCGGGCAATATCGAACAACCGGTGAGCGATATAAAAAATACCAATAAAAACATGTACTTACGCTTCATTCGATTCACCCTGCGGCTTGGCAATCGGATGATGATGTGCGGTCGGCACGGCGCGGTGTGCCGTGTCGCGGTGATGCTGCACTTCGTCTTCAATCTCTCGGGTCGAACGCGAGTCGGACAACTTGCGATCCACGATCAGCTTGTAAAACCACGGAATAAAAAAGATCGCGAGAAAAGTCGCGGCGAGCATGCCGCCCATCACACCCGTGCCCGCGGAATGCCGCGCGCCCGCGCCCGCGCCGCTTGAAAACGCCAGCGGCGTGACGCCGAGAATAAAAGCCAGCGATGTCATCAATATCGGCCGGAAGCGCAGCCGCGCGGCCTCAATCGCGGCGGCGGAGGTGGAAAACCCCTCGTGTTTTTTCAGCACCGCGTATTCGACGATCAGAATCGCGTTCTTCGCCGCCAACCCCAGTAACGTCACCAACCCGATCTGAAAATACACATCGTTCGACAATCGCGCGATGCCCGCCAGCGGGGACAGCAAGCCTTGTAGCCACGGCACGCCCTGCGCCATGTAATACGGCATCGGCAACAGGTTGTTGATAAAAATCGCCGCCAGCGCGCCGAAGGTGCCGAACGGCAGCGCCAGCAGCACCGCCAGCGGCAGCGACCATTTGTCGTATTGCGCGGCCAGTATCAAAAACACCATCAGCGCCGCCAGACCCAGCGCAATAATCGAGGTGCCGCCCGAACGTTTTTCCTGAAACGACGCGCCGCCCCAGTCAAAGGTAAAATCAGCCGGCAGAGTGTCGCGCGCGATTTTTTCCATGCGCTCAATGGCCTGGCCGGAACTGAAACCCAGCAGCGCGGAGCCGAAAATTTTCACCGCCGGCAGGTTGTTAAAACGCTCCATTGAATCCGGGCCGGATGAATATTTCACCGTCGCCAGCGAACCTAGCGACACCATGCGCCCCTGATCGGAGCGCACAAACATCGACGAAATATCTTCCGGCCGTTTGCGATACGCCGGCTCGGCGGACATCAGCACTTGCCACGTGCGGCCATGCTTGTTGAAGTCATTGACGTAATAGGTGCCCAGCGTCGCGGCCAGCGTGCCGTACAGTTCATCGAGCGACACGCCCGCGGTTTTGGCTTTTTCGCGATCGGCCTCGACGTAGAGTTGCGGCACGTTGGCGCGCCACAACGTGTTGACGAAGGCAAACGAGCCGTCCTTTTGCACCGCGCCCAACAATTGCTGCGTCACCTCAAACAAGCGCGGCGCGCCGCCTTCGCCGCGGTTTTGCAGATAAAACTCGAAGCCGCCCGCATTGCCCAGTCCGAAAATCGGCGGCGGCGCAAAACCGAGAATCAGCGCCTCCGTGATATGGCCGGTCTTCATGA
>CAMDDY010000418.1 GCA_945893125.1 Bordetella parapertussis | reverse complement strand
CGACGCGTATCTCGCCGGGGCCGGGCGCGCGTGTAGGCCATTCCATCGCCGTCAGTTGCGGCGGTTCGCCCAACGCGGTGCAGACCACCGCTTTCATCGGTGCACCCCGCTTTCCGCGTCCCACGCATCGGCGCTTAATCCTGCTTTCACCAGCGAATTTTTTTCCACCTTGTTGGTACCTGTGCGCGGCAACGTCTCCAGGAACTCTATATAGCGCGGCAACATGAACTTCGGCATCCGCTCATGCAACCACGCATGCAGGTCGGCGGGCCCCAGCGCCGCGCCGGGTTTCAGCACCGCCACCAGCCGGATATCGTCTTCGCCCGACGGCGCGGGATGCGCGATCACCACGCACTCGGCAATCGCGGGATGCGCCGCGACGCCGCGTTCGACTTCGGATGACGACACGTTCTCACCGCGCCGCCGGATGCGCTCTTTCTTGCGGTCGATATAGAAATAATTGCCATCCGCGTCGCACCGGAGGATGTCGCCGGTGTGAAACCACAGATTGCGCCAGGCGTCGAGCGTGGCTTGCGGCTTGTTCAGATACCCCTGCATCACGATGTACGGCTTGCGCGGACGGCCGACGAGTTCGCCCGGCTCGCCCGGCGGCACCGGCAAATCATTGTCGTCCACCACCGCAAGATCCCAGTCTTCGTGCGCGCGGCCCGTCGAACCCAGCGTGCGTTCGGGATACGGGGTGTAGAGCATAAAGCTGGTTTCCGTCATGGAAAACGCTTCCAGCGTGCGCACGCCGAAGCGCGCTTCGAATTCCAGATCATGCGCGGCATTAAAAATAGCGCGCACGCGATGCGCGCGGTCAAACGGGCTGGGCGGTTGCGCCATCACCAGCGCCACCACCGCATGCACGATGTAGGCCAACGTCGCCTTGCGCTGCGCGGCCTGCTCCCAATAGCGCGAAGCGCTGAAGCGCTCGCCGATCACCGCATGCGCGCCGAGCACCAGCGCGGGCAGCGCGCACATGCGGCTCGACAAGCCATGAAACAACGGCAGCGGCGAATACAGCACGTCCTCGCGCGTCATGCCCGACATGCGCATGAAAGTGCATGCCGACGAAAACGCCAGCGCATTCGGCAGCATCACGCCTTTCGCCGGGCCGGTGGTGCCCGAGGTGTACGAAATAAACTGGATACGGCGAAAGTCGCCGGCAATTTCCGGATCCGCGCCCGTGCTTTGATAGAGCGCGTCAAACGGCACGATGCGGCTCTGTTCGACAATCGCTGCGGCGCCCGTGGTGTCGCCCACCACGGCGAGCCAAGGAATCAACTGCTTGAATTTCGCTCGCATCGAATCCAGCGCCGGCAGCAGATCATGCGTTGCAATCACCGCGTCGGCTTGCGCGTCTTCCACCTGCGCTTCGAGCGCCATACCCTTAAGATTCGTATTCAGCGGCACGATCGCCGCGCCCAGCAGGCTGCACGCATACCAGGTGAAAATAAATTCCGCGCAGTTGGGCAGCAACATCAACACACGGCTGCCCTCGCGGATACCGCGCGCCGCCAGCCCGCGTGCGAGATCACGGCAACGCCGGTCGGTTTCGGCAAAGGTAAATGTGCGCGCGCCAAAGGTCAGGTAGGGCCGGTCACCATCCTCGGCGGCACGCAGCCGCAGAAAGCGGCCGATGTCGCGTTGCTCGAGGGGCAGGTTGTAGAGTGGATCAGCGTTCATAGTGCGTTCAAGGTTGTTTCAACAACGGTTTTATCATCCGTGGTGGCGACGCATAGTACACTAGCAGCCGTATTTCCTTTTTGTTCGCGGGATGGAAAGACCATGAAAACAGCAACCCTCGTAATCACCGCGATGCTCGCGCTGGCCGCCGTGGCGGCGCACGCACAGTCCGGCAATTACCCGAACAAACCCATACGCCTGCTGGTGCCCTTTGCCACCGGTGGCGGCGCGGATGTGGTGATGCGCCCCTTCGTGCAACGGTTGACCGAGCGCCTGGGGCAATCCATCGTTTACGAAAACCGCGGCGGCGCGGGCGGCGTGCTGGCCGGCGAAACCGTGGCGCGCGCCGCACCCGACGGTTACACGCTGCTGGCGGGCGCGGTTTCCGTAATGACGGTCACCGTGAATCTGATGAAGATTCCGTTTGATCCCGCCGCGGATTTCGCGCCGATCACCAAGGTCGCCGATGTAACGAGTCTGCTGGGCGCGCGCCCCGGTCTCGCGCCGCGCACGCTGAAGGAAATGGTCGAATACGCTAAGGCGTCGCCGGGCAAGCTTATCTGGGGCATTTCCGGCATCGGTTCGGCGGGCCATCTGGCGATGGAGCGCTTTCGCATGGAACAAGGCATCGACGTCACGCAGGTGATCTACAAAGGCGCCGGCCCCGGCACGCTCGCCCTGCTGAGCAACGAAATCGACATCATGTCGGCGAACCCCGGCGTGTTCATGCCGCACATCAAGGCCGGGCGCTTGCGGCCCATCGCGGTGTCGAGCGCGCAGCGCATTTCAATTCTGCCGGATCTGCCGACCTATGCCGAGATGGGGTTTCAAGGCTATATCCACGGCTCATGGTACGGTTTGGTCGCGCCCGCGCGCACGCCCGCCGCCATCATTAACCGCCTGCACGATGAAAGTATCAAAGTGCTGAAGGAGCCCGACATCATTGCCGTGTTCGCGCGCGACGGCGGCGTGCCGGTCGGCAATACGCCGCAGGTTTTTGCTCGCGAAATACGCGAAGAAATCGCCGCGTCGGCAAAAATCATCCGCGCGGCAAAAATAAAACTGTAGCCGAGCACCGCGCGCCGGTTTATTTCTCGACGGTTTCGCGCTCCACCCGCAGCAAACGCTCCATGCCGATGCTGTCATGCAAGGCATGCTGCTCGTCCTTGTGCGTAGTGCCCGCCATCAGCGGATCCGGCTCGCCGCGCGCGAGGCACTCGTAGCTCTGCTTCATCGCACGGTGAAACGCCCACGCTGAAATGGAACTCGCGAGTATGCGATAGCCGAGTGCGCCGAGTTCAACCAGCGGCAGTCCAGCGCCTTGTGCGCCATGTCCGCCCAGGCCGAACATGAATGGCGGCGGCAATTCGCGCGCGATCTGCTTCGCCTCATCGGCGTTGCGCACGCTTAAATACAACATGTCGGCGCCGGCCTCGCGGTACGCCCGTGCGCGCTGGATGGCGTCGGCCATGCCGCCAGGCCCGCGTATGCCGTTGGTGCGCGCGATGATGACAAAAGCCGCATCGCGCCGTGCGCGGACGGCCTCACGCACTTTGGCCGCCATCAGTTCTAGCGGCACCATGTGTTCAGTGCCGACATGATGATGCGCGCGCTTGGGCAGGATTTGATCCTCGATTTCTATCGCGGCAAAACCCGCAGCCTCCGCCATGCCGATGGTGTGATGCATATGCATCGGATCGCCAAAACCCGCCGCGCCGTCGAGAATCAGCGGCAGATTGCATACCGCGCGGATGTCGATGCCGGCCTGGCACAACTGCGTAATGTTGAGATTTGCTTCCAGGCAGCAGTTGAGATAACCCATCGTGCCGCCGCCGAGATACAGCACCTCGAAGCCCGCCGCCTCGGCAAGTTTTGCCGACAGCGGATTAAACACCGCCGGCGCGATCAACGCGCGATTGCCGGCGAGTAAGTTGCGTAACGTTTTTGCCGCGCTCATTGCTTGAATCCCCATTGCTTACTTGATTTGAATGCCGGCTTCCTTGATTAGCTTCGCCCAGCGCGCCGTTTCGAACGCCAGATATTTACCCAGCGTCTCGGGTGTGCCGCCCAGCGGCGTCACGCCCAATGTCTGAAACCGCTCGCGCACCTCCGGCGTTTGCAGCATGCGGTTGATCTCGCCGTTCAGCCGATCAATGATCGGTCTCGGCGTGCGCGCCGGCGCAAACACGTTGTACCACGAGATCATGTCGTAGCCCGGCACACCCGACTCGGCGATGGTCGGGATGTCGGGCGCCACCTCGGCTCGCTTCGCGCTGCTGACGCCCAGCGCGCGCAGCTTGCCGTTGCGCGCATACGGCAGCGTGCCGGTGATCACATTAAAAATGCCCTGCACTTCACCGCCCATCACGGAGGTGACCGCCGGCCCGCCGCCCTTGAACGGCACATGCAGCAACTCGATGCCCGCCATGGTGCGAAACAGTTCCATCGCCAGATGCGACGACGTTCCCGCCCCCGACGACGCAAAGATCAGTTTGCCCGGTTGTGCTTTGGCCTGACTAACCACGTCGCGTGCGGTTTTTAAAGGCAGCGAAGGATTCACCGCCAGCAGATACGGCATCTGCGCGAGCAAAATCACCGGCGCGAGATCTGTGATCGGGTTAAACGCAAGCCTGTACAGCGAGCCATTCATCGCAATCCCGGCGGAGGTGGTCAGTAAGGTATGTCCGTCCGCGGGCGCGCGCACCACCACGTCAATGCCGATGGTCGAACCGCCGCCGGGCCGATTGTCGATGATCACCGGCTGCCCCCACGCCTCGAATAACTTTTGCGAAATCACGCGCCCCACCAGATCGTTCGAGCCGCCCGGCGTAAACGGCACCACCAGCCGGATCGGCTTCGTCGGATAGTGATCGCCCGCAGCGGCGGCGATGGATGCGGCGACACACAACAGGATGATGAATATGCCACGGGCCGTCATCGGCGTCCTTTTTGAAGGAATATCATAAGGTTATGTTTTTATTGAATAATTTAATACGCGCCGTATGAGACAAAGCGCACCTGGCATCACGCCGTAGTGCGCCTAATCTGCCGGCGGAATGATTTTATGGGCCGCGAGTTCAAATTCGAAGTGCAACTCTGATTAATAGGTTGGGTGGGCGAGGTGCGAT